>JAPUKJ010000220.1 GCA_027295705.1 Ignavibacteria bacterium
CCTCTTCAATGTGCCGTTCCAGTGTCATGAACCTAGACGCTATTGCAGTGGGAGGATACTTCATAATGCTTTCCTATTTGTAGGTCTTTCCTGAGTGAATCCGTCGATGCTGGGTTATGTTCGACAAACCGCGGCATGAAGAACGGAGGGAGTACTTAGTCAATTTATTGAACCTGTTGGAAAGTTGCAAGGGAGCGTGGTTGTTGTGCAACGTCGTGATGTGCTGAGTTGAAAAGATTAATCGATCCTCACCCTGGTTGCCGCGTTAATACTCTTCCTCCTATACCAAGCACTTTCTGAATTGGGAAGAATCCTTTCCCTGCTAGTACCAATTCTTTGTCTTTATGATCCACCGCGGAAATCTTCACATTAGAATTAATGACTTTGTTGCCTGTTGGTGCTGCGGTTTGAAGAACCGAGAACATAAGACTATCGGATTCTGTCTTAAATCCAATAAATACTTTGTCGTCCTTCACCAGCATCCACGACACTTCAGGAACATCCAACACGTAGTTCAATTCCTTTTCCAAAATTTCTTGATCCGTCACACATGACGGTATTGACATGGGAACCAGCAGAATAAAAGCCAACTTTGTCATCTACGCTGATCCTTCGGCGGTTGATTGACCGTCCAGTTGTACTTCTTCATAACGCTTGCCGAGAGCGCTAACGAAATGTAGGGACGAAAAGCAATCACACTGCCTGCTTGATCTCCTGATCCTTGTACTGCAGCTGATACAACTTGTAGTAGATACCTCCAAGGGCTAGCAGCTTCTGATGTGTACCCGTTTCCCGTATTTCGCCCTTGTGCATCACGATGATCATATCAGCCGTCTGAATTGTTGATAGTCGGTGGGCGATAACGATGGATGTTCTTCCTTGTAGTAGTTTCTTGATGGCACCCTGAATCAGTAACTCGGTTTCAGTGTCTACACTTGAAGTTGCCTCGTCGAGAACGAGTATCTTTGGATGATATGCAACCGCGCGGGCAAATGAGATAAGTTGCTTCTGCCCAACCGAAAGTGTCGCCCCACGCTCCTTCACTTCCTCATTGTATTGGCCAGGCAGCCGTTCGATGAACCTATTCGCCCCGACAACCCTTGCAGCCGCTTTGATGCGCTCCTCCGAGATCGACTCATCACCAAGGCTGATGTTCGCTTTGATGTCACCTGAAAACAAAAACACATCCTGCAGCACCACGGCAATGTGCTTGCGGAGTTCTTCCTGACGGACGTGCTTGATGTTCACACCATCTACGAGAATCTCTCCCCGTTGAATATCATAGAAACGTGCAAGCAGGCTGATGATCGTAGTCTTCCCGGCTCCTGTATGGCCAACGAATGCAACAGTCTTACCAGCGTTGATCGTGAACGAAACATCCTTCAGTATCCACTCAGTCTCAGCATCTGTTGGTCCGGGGTGATAAGCAAACCATACATTCCGGAATTCGATCTCACCTCGCACCACAGGCATAGCAACGGGATCATCCGGGTCGTCCACTGTTGTCTTGTTATCGAGCAACTTGAACACACGCTCGGAGGACGCCATTGCCGTTTGCATAATGTTATACTTTTGCGATAGATCCCGAATTGGCCGCCAGAACATTTCGTTGAATTGCAGAAACGCCATCACCGTCCCGATGGTCATCGCTCCTCCGATCGCATCAACGCCAGCGTACCAGATGATGAGGCCGATGGCAATTGCGCCAATGAGATCGACCCCCGGATAAAATAGCGCGTAATAGAAAACCGACCGAATGTTTCCATCACGATGCAGCGCGTTGATCCGAGCGAACTTCTTAAATGATTCTCGCTCTCTGTTGAACACCTGATCAACCAACATTCCTGTGATGTGTTCCTGCATAAACGCGTTGATGCGCGCCAACTGCAGCCGCACTTCACGGTACGCTTCACGGGCCTTTTTCCTGAATAGGAATGTTCCATAGAACAGTAATGGCAGAACGCTGAGTGAGATAAGCGCAAGCTTCCAATTCATCGAGAACATAAAGTAGAGAATTCCTATAATCGTGAAGATATCGCTAAATGTCATCACGATGCCCGATGAGAACATGTCGTTCAGCACTTCAATGTCGTTCGTGACACGAGTTATGAGCCGACCGATAGGATTCCTGTCATAGAACTTCAGGCCGAGCCGCTGCAGATGCGCAAAGATCTGCGTGCGAAGGTCGAAAATGGTCCGCTGCCCAACCCACTGGGTTAGATAGGTGTTGAGATACTGAATGGCACCACGGAATATCATTACTCCAAGAAATAGCAACGTCGTCATAAGAAGCCCGTGGCCGTCACCATTCGCAATGTTCTCATCCACCGCGATCTTGATAAAGTACGGCCGCACTGCTTCCATACCCGACACAAGTATGCTCATGATAACCGCCAGAGCTACATACCACTTGTACGGCCGCAGATATCGCAGCAACCGCTGCATCAATTTGGCGTCGTATGCCTTACCGAGTGATTCCTCTTCGTGCATGAATCAATCAAAATGGAAAAATTCAAAATCACAAAAACGTGTCATCTCTACCTTTCCTTTATTAGGTGCTTTGCCGTACCACGTGCTCTACTAACTATTGCTCCTAGAATTTTCTTCAGTTCCTCACTTTCATTAATAATTCCATCAAGGCTCCCCGATTCCACTATGCCAGAGTCTCGTATTAATCTCAACCAATAGTGAGTTTCTCTCGCTTCCCGTAGCACAATATTCATCTTATAAACAAAATCGTGTTTGCTATACGCTGACCGAGCTTCTTTCGACATTTGCGCCGATCGAGGTCCCCGAGCGTAACAGTTGCCTTGATAGAACCTTTGCATCGTTTGCTTCGGGCAGACAACGACCGAGGGCTATCGCTTGAAGTGCAAACTCATATGTTCTTCGTCGGATGTCCTTACGCACCTTGATGAAAGAGGGCTCATCCTGTGATGGGCTTTTTTCTCTTTCAACCGGCGGTTCTCTAATTTTCATTTTGCCTTTTGCATTGTTACAATTGATCAAGTTCCTTTTCAAGCAACTGTTTCCTGTGTAGCTCGGCGTAGATCCCTCCGATCTCGACGAGCTGATCGTGCGTACCCCGCTCGACAATCCGTCCATCGTTCATGACAACAATTTGGTCTGCATCTTTCACAGTGGAAATGCGATGACTGATAATGATAGATGTCCGTCCGTTCATCACATTACGCAGACGCGTCAGAATTTCTTCTTCAGTGTACGTGTCGACCGATGACAGTGCATCGTCAAGGATCAGGATCTTCGGTTTGCGCAACACCGCGCGGGCAATGCTGGTCCTCTGCTTCTGCCCGCCAGAAAGAGTAATCCCTCTTTCGCCAAGCATGGTCTTGAAGCCCTGAGGAAAATCACTGACATCACGCGCCATCTGAGCTATCTCAGCAGCGTCTCGTACATGCTCTTCGGTTCCATCGTCAGTACCGTAGCTAATGTTCTCAATTAGTGTATCCGAAAACAGAAAAGTCTCCTGCGGCACATAACCGATGTTGGATCGGAGAACCTGTAGCGGAATCCTCCTTACGTCAACCCCGTCTATCAGAAGCTGACCGTCCGAGACGTCGTACAACCGCGGGATCAGGTTCACCAGTGTACTCTTGCCAGATCCGGTGTAACCGACAACTGCAAGCGTCGTTCCCTTCGGAATCTTCAGGTCAATATCAATAAGGGCTGGTTGCATAGCATTCTTGTGCTGAAATGAGACGTTCCTGAATTCAATCGAACCTTCCATCAGTACAATCGATACATCAGTCGTTTCTGTATCCTTTATCTCCGGCTCCGTATCCATAACATTTGCGAGTCGTCGCATAGACGCCGCCCCCTGCTGTAAAATATTGATCACCCATCCAAATGCAATCATTGGCCAGATCAACATGATGAGGTACCCGAAGAAAGCCGTCAGCATTCCTATGGTGAGGAGACCTTCGATCACGCGAAGACCTCCAAAGTACAATGTAATGACGAGTGAAAATCCGACGAGCAGGAACATCAATGGCCACATGATCGACTGCACACGCGCAAGAACGAGGTTTTTCTTTAGATAGTCCCAACTGATTGTTCGGAACAGGCCCATCTCATATGCTTCACGAGCATATGCTCTCACGACCCTTATGCCGGAAAGGTTCTCTTGAGCACGCGTGGTGAGTTGTCCGTATTGAGCCTGCCGCTCCTCAAACTTCTCGTGGACTAACTTACCCAGACGGTACACGGCAAACGAGACAAACGGAAGCGGGATAAGCGCCAGCAACGTTAGCTGCCAATCAGTGTAGAGCATAATGGCCAGCACCATAGTGAAGGTCATCAGTGTATCGGTTGGATACATGATGCCGGGCCCAAGTGAATTTCGCACCGCACTGATGTCATTAGTTGCACGCGCCATGAGATCGCCCGTTTGAGTGTTTTGGAAAAAGGAGAGCGAGAGTTTCTGGATGTGGGCGAGGAAATCGTTGCGTAGGTCAAATTCTACATGCCTGGAAACGACTATGATCGTCTGACGTGTCAGGAACGTGAACACGCCGGCAACAAGCGAAAAGCCAACCACCAATCCCGCGTACATGAGCAGATCAGCAGATTCGACCTGATGTAGCTCCAACCCGGCCTTGAGAGAGTCTACTGCCCGGCCAATAAACCACGGCTGAGCAACACCGAACAGGTTGCTTCCAACAACCGTAAGAAGACCCAAGAAGAGTGTCTTCCTGTGCTTTGCGAGATATGGAATCAGACGGAGCAATGGTTTCATTTGACTTACCCAATCACCTCAAACCCGGTGTATTCATGCAAGATCTTTGGAATAATCACTTTTCCTTCAGGTGTCTGGTAGTGCTCAAGAAGTGCTGCTATCACTCTCGGCAAGGCAAGCGCGGAGCCGTTGAGTGTATGAACAATCTCCGGTTTTCCACCTCTCTCAGGCCTGAACCGTATGTTCATTCGACGAGCCTGGTACGATTCGAAGTTACTGACTGAGGAAACCTCTAGCCACTTTTGCTGCCCAACCGACCAGACCTCCAAATCATATTTTTTCGCTTGTGTAAATCCCATGTCGCCCGAACACATTAGTAGTAGATGATACTGTAATCCAAGCTTCTGTAATACACGTTCAGCGTCGTGGCATAGACTCTCCAGTTCCTCATAAGAATTGTCCGGGTGAACAAACTTAACCAGTTCGACCTTATTGAATTGATGCACCCGGTTCAATCCACGCACATCCTTACCGTACGAACCAGCCTCCCTTCGGAAACATGGTGTGCAGGCACTAAACTTAATTGGAAGTTGTCTCTCAGCCAAGATCTCATCGCGGTAAAAATTGGTAACAGGAACCTCAGCGGTTGGGACAAGGTAAAAATCATCACGTGGCACAACATACATCTGGTCTTCCTTATCCGGCAATTGGCCCGTGCCGGTTGCGCTTGTTGCATTCACCAGAAGGGGCGGGAACACCTCGGTGTACCCGTTAGCGGTTGCCTCATCAAGAAAGAAATTAACCAGAGCGCGGTCGAGCTGCGCCCCTTTCCCCACATAGACCGGATAGCCCGTACCAGTAATTTTGGTACCTCGCGTAAAGTCAACGATGTTTAATTTTTCTGCTAGTTCCCAATGCGGCTTGGGCGAAAAATCAATAAGAAAGGGTTCACCCCACGTAGAAATAATCTGATTTTCATCAGGACCCTTTCCCACAGGAACTGACGGATGAGGGAGGTTAGGTATTTGCAATAACAATGATCGAAGAGTTTCCTCTACTTCTCTCAATTCACGATCAATCACTTTAATCTTTTCGGCCACAACTTTCATTTCTGCAATGATTGCGCTTGCGTCTTCTTTATTGGCTTTCATTTTTGCTACTTGTGCTGATACTGCGTTCTTTCGACTCTTGAGATCCTCACCCTGCTGCACAAGTTTGCGCCGACGCTCATCTGCATGAACTACCTCATCGACCTTGGAGGGGACTTCTCCTTTCTTTATGACTCCTTCTTTAACACGATCTTTGTTCTCACGAATAAATCGAATATCCAGCATATGTTGTTAAGAATTTTCTGCTAATACTTACCCAGGGAGCTTTTCCTGCTGGAAGATGACCCTGGCACCGGCGCACTGTCTGGAACCTTTTTGGCATTACGAGACATCTGACTCTTGAGTACCGTAACGCCCTGCTCTACTGTCGATGGCTTGATGCCAAGCTCTACCTCCGCCTTCAAGGTAATTAGCCCGGATTTGAGAGGACGCGCCGCTGGCTGACGTACATCCGACGTTTTGACTGGGATAATGAGAGCTGAATCAAATCCAAAGACTTCAGCTAATCGAACTGCGAATTCATGTCTGCTAATAATCTCTCTCCCCGCAATGTTGTAAATGCCGCTCCGACCCAGCTCCAAAGCACTCATAATTCCATGAGCAAGGTCATCTGCTAGTGTCGGGTTTCCGTACTGATCATTAACAACACGTACGGCCAGTTTTTTTTCGAGATTCTGAATGAGCCAAAGGGCAAAATTGGACTTGACGCCTTGCGCGAACCCATATAACACCATCGTACGGATGATACAGTGGTTAAGCCCTGATGTGCGAAGTTCATTCTCGCTTGCGAGCTTTGACCTCCCATAATAGTTCAACGGATCAGGTTGCTCGTTTTCCTCGTACGGCCCCGCCTTCCCATTGAAGACATAATCAGTAGAAATATGGACTATTTCTGCGTCGTTCTTTCGGGCGGCTTCGATAATGTTTTGCACGCCACCAACATTAATCCTCCACGCAAGCTCACGCTCCTTTTCACATGCATCCACATTGGTCATCGCCGCCGCGTTGATGATGATATCCGGTTCACACAAAAAGATCACGTGCTTGACATCCTTCCGCGACGTGATGTCCATTGCCATGTACTGGGTGGCACCAACCTCACGAATCGGCTTCTCTGCTTTTGAGGCAAGCGAGACGGTGTAGGCTGATCCGCGCAGAAGGAGATCAGTGACCTTCTGTCCAAGCAAGCCGTTGCTTCCGACTATCAGCACTCGTTTCCCCATACCAATTCCTTTACGCTATGATGGGACTCTTTGTGAGAGCGGCCAAATAGTCGGAACCCACTCGATGGACCTTTGATGCTGCAACGCGATTGGCAAATTCTGTTGAAGCAAGCAAATCTCCTGTTTTCACATAATGATAAAGGAAGGCAGCTCCGAATACATCACCGCATCCGGTGGTATCTCGAGCGCGTTCCACGTTCACACCCACGATATCGTTCCTGACCACATGCTTGTGGTCGTTGCAAAAAAGGCTCGCACCACGCTCCCCTCGTGTAACCAGCACTCCCTTCGTACTGATTGTTAGGTGCCCGACTGTTTGTTGTTCTGTAAGCTTTTCCACTGAGAGCCCCGCTATCTCTTCTTCATTCAACTGCACTGCGTCGATCATAAACGCCCAACGTCGCCAGTCCTCAACCGGTCGACGGAACCGCTCGTGCTTTTCATTTATCCCAAGTGTCAGACTGTGATAGTCAAAGTGAATAGGTATGTTCTGTGACCGGACGGCCATACGCATAAGGTCAAGCGTTTCGACTTCGACGTCAAATCCCGAAATCATATTGACGAGGACGCCATCGACCGAGAGATGCGGACGGATCTCCTCAAATGGGATCGGCCTGGCAATATCTCTTGAGCATTCAATCCTCGCCTGGACATCTCTATAATATAGATGCACACGGTTGGTTGGTTCATCAAATTTGAAGATCCCGGATGTATCGATGTTAGGAAATTGAGATAGATGATCGATCAGCACCTGATAATCATCCCTGTTCACACCAAAGACAGGGAACACTCTATCGGACTTATCAAGCAGCGCAGCAAGCGTCCCCACCGAGTAATAGATTCCACCGTAACTTTCAACTTCTGGACCTTCGATTGGATGGATGACATCAAGACACAGGTGACCAACGACGAGGAATTTCATTACTGAGAGACATATGTTGATGAACAAGCACCGGCGCTAAAACTTCGCCCCGTTCTTCTTGAATTCGACAAGCTTTTGCTTTATTGCACTGTCGTTCAACGCCAGCATCTCAGCAGCAAGGACCGCGGCATTTCTTGCACCTGCTGAACCAATGGCAACGGTTGTCACAGGAACACCGGCAGGCATTTGCACAATGGAGTACAAGGCATCAACACCCTTCAGCGCAGAGCCCTCAAGTGGTACGCCAATTACTGGAAGTGTTGTCTGAGAAGCACACACCCCCGGGAGGTGAGCTGCCATCCCCCCTGCGGCGATGATCGAAAACCCATTCTTTTCCGCATTTTTCACAAACTCAGCTGTTTCCTCCGGCTGACGGTGCGCCGAAGATATCTTGACCTCGTTTTGGATCCCAAACCGTGTTAAATATTCGAAACACCCCCTATGACTTCTTCATCAGATTTGCTTCCGAGCAGGATTGCAACTTTAGACATTGTAAAGATCGCGAATAGATTCTACACTTTTGCGGTGTATGGGTAGTTCCCTGCCTCGCAGCGCCGCCAAATTCCTTGGCAGGAGAACTTGTTTTCGTACAATGCACGTCCGATGACTACAGAGTCAACGCCCGATTTTTCCAGCTCCTGGACTTTGAGGAGATCATCCAAACCGGCGATCCCACCTGCTGAAGTAACTCGCATCCCCGTTTTTTCTGCCAATTCACGAAGGACTTTCAAATTTACGCCCCGCAATGTTCCATCCAAACGGATGTCTGTATACACGACTCTTCTGAAACCGAGAGCTTTCGCATTTAACGCAACTGTAAGCGCAGTCAAACCTGATGATTTTTCCCACCCGTGAGTTGCAACAATACCATCGATCGCATCGATGCCGAGAACGACTTTGCTCGAGCCGTACGTATCAATGACGCGCTTTGCCACGTCAGGATCCTCGATAAGCATAGTGCTTATTAGGATCCGGTACATGCCAAGCTCAAATGCCTGTTTCACCGCATCGAAGGTACGGAGACCACCCCCTAGTTCGATAGGAATGTCAACGATGCTAATCATCCGTTTGATGACATCAGTATTGACCACATGTCCCCGCAGAGCTCCGTCAACATCGGTTACATGTAGCGACTTCGCGTTTTCCTTTCGCCAGAGTTTAGCCATCTCTACAGGGTCGTCAGAGTAGCTGAAACCCTCTATCCCTTGCACCATCTGGACGCAACGCCCGCCTTTGATTTCGATAGCTGGAATAATGAGCAACATCGAACCACTATCGCACAGTGATTACCAATTTCAAAATGCACAAAAATCGTTTTAATTTCAAGCTTGCCTTTGGCAACATCGAATACTTAGAAGCTCACAATCCTTTCTATTCGATCAACATTTCCGTATAATAGTAACCACCTGCATTACATCTCGCGAAACCGATTAGGGCCTTCCCATGATCAAGAAACATTTTCTTAAGCTGCTGCTGCTCGTTGCTATCCTCGCACACTTTGCGTTCGGCGCGACGCCTAAACTCATCCTTGTAATAAGTCTTGACCAATTTCGATACGACTATCTTACCAGATTCGAGACACACTTTGGAGAAGGAGGTTTCAAGTACTTAATGCACAACGGGGCTAATTTTACAAACTCAACATATAAGCACGCGTTGAATTTGACGGGCCCCGGACATGCAGTCATAAGTACTGGCTCCTATGGCAACCAAAACGGCATCTTTGCCAACAATTGGTACGACATTCGTACGAAAGAGGATATTTATTGCGTGGACGACAGGACTGCAAACGGAATCGGTCGCGTTTCCGCAAGCATGTCACCTGCCAACCTTATTGGTTCCACATTTGGAGACGAGCTGCGGATGCATTCGAGCTTCCATTCCAAGGTTATATCGATCTCCAATAAGGACCGGACGGC
>JAPUKJ010000221.1 GCA_027295705.1 Ignavibacteria bacterium
GGCTTTGGGAGCCAGCGGGTCTATCTCAGGTATTATCTTTGCTTCCATTGTCATAAATCCCCATATGAGCATATTCTTCATCCTCGTTCCTGTACCAATTCCGGCTCCGATATTTGCTATTGGTTACATTGCCCTATCAACATATTTGATGCGAAAACAATTTGGCAATATCGGTCATGAGGCCCACATCGGCGGCGCACTGTCTGGGTTTCTCCTCGCAGGTTTGCTATCGGATCAAGGTTATGTGCCACTTCTTGACAGGCTTACCCATCTCATATCTTAATCCAAGGGGTGAATGGACATTGAGGTGTGCAACCTAACCGGGGCTACCCATATCAACAAATCAAGAGGAACTAGGGAGGAGGGACTATGTTTGGTTCGTTGCCACGTGGTACCTAGACGGGTCAACCAATTGCATGACCCTCAGAAGCGTTACTGAGCCGCAGTTTCGTTTTTGTAGACCTTACCATCCTTCATCACAAACCTCACATGCTCGAGCACCGAAATATCTTTTAATGGATCTCCTTCCACAGCGATGATGTCTGCATACTTGCCAGGTTCAATGCTGCCAACCTCGCTTTGCATGTTGATTGCCTCTGCAGAGATGACCGTTGCAGAACGGATCGCTTCCATCGGCGTCTGACCAGCTTCCACATGCAGCCTTATTTCTTGTGCAGCGAGTCCATGTGGCAATGTAATCATGTCACTCCCAAGTGCCGTTTTCACCCCTCTGTTCATCGCCTTGCCAATGTTCTTCATCATCGCTGAAAAATGCTTCTTCGATAGCTGGTATGCCTTCTTCCACCCCGCGGAAGCATCAGGAGGCGGTTCCTCAGCGAGAACTTCAATAGTCCGTAGCGTTGGAACAAGGTATGTACCATGTTCTTTCATCAACTCAATTCCTTCATTATCAATAAACGTCCCATGCTCGATCGTTCGCACACCAGCCCTCACAGCAGCCTTGATTCCTTGCGTCCCGTGAGCGTGGGCTGCAACTAGCTTGCCAAGCCGCGTCGCTTCTTCAACTGCAACTCTCATTTCTTCATCGGAAAAATGCTGCTGTCCGGGATCGTCTCCCGTAGAGAAAAAACCTCCTGTAGCATAAATTTTGATCCAATCTGCGCCGAACTTTACATCTCGACGAACCGCCTTCCGCATCTCTTCTACTCCGTTGACGATGTTCTCCCGTTGTGTCTCATGCTCTGGTGGTACACTATTATTATCGCCATGACCGCCGGTGATAGAAAGGAATCGTCCTGCTGCAACGATGCGAGGTCCCGGAAACCACCCACGATTGACGGCATCGCGGACCGAGAAGTTTGCATAATTCACGTCACCGCCCCCCGGGTCTCTTATAGTCGTAAAGCCTGATAACAACACCTTCTCTGCGTTGCGAACACCTCGAAGCGCCTTATCTGCCGATGAGCCTCTGCCACCCTCCTCGGGATCTCCAAGAATGTGACAGTGAAGGTCCAACATGCCAGGCAAGACCGTTGCTGTAGAGAGGTCTATGACGGTTGCGTCCTCAGGGATAAGCACCGATGGGCCCACAGCTTTGATCCTCTTTCCCTCTATTATGATGGTAGATCCCTGCACAGTCCTACCAGTCTTGACATCAATGAGAACGCCACATTTGATCGCCGTAACCTCAGCTTGCGAGTAGGCAAAACAGTGTAGCAACAAGGTCGAGAAACATATTATGTGAACTTTCATCATTACACCGTGGAATCCATGGGAGGTTGCACATTAGTCATCGTTGGCTTAGGTTTGAAAACTGCATAGCCAATAAGCCCGCCGAGAAGCCCAAAGAGGGTATCGATGATAATCGATGCTGCCATCATAATAACCAAGAAGACAACACCAGACTCGACAAGGCTTTGCACCAATTCAAACATTTCAGGAGGCAACTGATCGCTGTAGGTTTCCATTTCATACATGAAATCGGAGCCGCCAATCAGTTCAAACATTACGGTGAATATAACACTGCTGATAACTGCGCCAAACACGCCGGCAAGGGCACCCAATTGCAAGGCATCGCCGCTCGACAATGGCGGCATATCAGGAGTTAGATCTCTCGTATAGAAAAAAACGCTAAGAAATCCTCCCAGCAACACGCCAGCACAGCACAGACAATTGACGAAATTCAAGTACGGAATCGAGGATACTAATCCAATCACAATGCCCCCATACAAAGCCGGGATCAGCTTGCTAGGTGATTCAGACATTGGGTAAATCTCTCTGAAAATGTGCGTTTGCCTCCTGTTGAGGCGAGAATAGAAGTTGGCTAAACGCCTCGGTTGCAATGGGTATTACGAAGAAAGGCAGCACTGCTCCGAAAATTGCACCAGTAATCGACCGGGTCAGGTTCGTAATCTCGTGCACACCAAGAAACCCCGCGAACACATCCAAAAGCATGGGTAGTACCGAGATTACTAGAACTGTACGAGCAGGGGAAGCTTTTTGCCCGATCCTTCTAACAGTTGGATAGAGAATTGTCCCTGCAAGAAAAGCGAGATAGATCGCACTGCATCGTGAGCATACAGCAACGGGCTGACCGAACACGTGAAACGAGCGACCATCGATTTGATGACAAATTCCGTGAAAGAATTGATAGAAGATCGTTCCAACAGGTACGAACGGCCCTGAACTTGCAGCAATGATAGGCGCGAGAAACAACGCCGCGCACCATGCAGCTGTACCACTAGCGATGACCACGTATGCAACTCTAGGATTAGCCAGTCTTGCGCTGACTTTTGGAGTGAGAAATGTGGTTTGATCAACCAGCATTCTGTCGAATCGGTTGGGAAGCAAGGCGCTTCAAATTGCCTCGGGGAAATTTACGGGGTCAACATACCCGAAAATCCGTGGATTGTCAAGTAGATCGCCTTGCTTTTCGAGGCCACGTCCACTATATTCTCGGCGTCAGTGTAATCCACCCTTTTCAGATCCTTCTGTCGTTCAATGAAATCAGGAGGGAAAGCTTCTGTCCTTGGCACTAAAGACAACTTTCTCGGCCTCGACAGAAAAAACTCCTCCTTCAAAACATCTAAGATTATCGTCGTTCCCGCTCCATATGAACGCACGGTGAGTTATGGAAAGGGCACGAAACGCGGCCCAGCTGCCATTCTTCATGCATCTCATTTTGTGGAATTTTACGACGAGGAACTCGACAGGGAGCTTTGCTTTGAGACCGGAATTGCCACTCTTGCTCCTCTGAATTTCGGCAAGAAGCGCGATGCCCAAGCAATCAAGGTACTCCACAACGCGATCCACAACTTGTTGCAGAATGATAAGTTTGTTGTGACGCTAGGTGGCGAACACACTATTTCGCAAGCTCTCATTGCTGCCCACTTAGAAAAATATTCTGATCTTTCTGTTTTGCAGATAGATGCTCATTCGGATTTGCGTCAAAGCTATCAAGGAACTAAGTTTAGTCACGCTTGCGTGATGGCGCGAGTCTGCGAGTTTCTTGATCCGACCAGAATTGTCCAAATCGGGATCCGCGCGCAGTCAATTGAAGAGGCACAATGCATCCGGGAACGTGGAATTAACACGTTTTACGCGCACACTATCAAGGATGGCAATTACACTGGATGTTGGGATGACAGCGTACTTCCCAAGTTGACAAACCATGTTTATATCACCTTCGATGTAGACGGACTTGACCCCTCCATCATGCCGAGCACGGGAACTCCGGAACCAAACGGATTGCAGTGGGCTGAGACCACACAGCTTCTTAGGAAAGTCGGACACCAGAAAACCATCGTCGGCTTTGATGTCGTCGAGCTTGCACCAGTAAGAGGTCTTTCCCATCCTGATCTCACTGCTGCAAAGCTGACGTACAAGATCATGAACTATGCATTTATGCGGGCATGAAAGAAATCGATCCTGAGCGCTATCGACTTGACTTATTGACCGATGGATCTTTCCATTGGCTCTTCGCTCTCTGGTCCTCTTGTACTTCTCAAGTAATTCGATCCACTAAGGTGTTATGAACACGCTTGTCCGCCTAAAAGCTCTGCTGTCCGGTACGGCAGGCCAGACGCGACGGAAGAAGAATTACATAGTGCTTGCAGGGCGGCGCAGGCAGAAATGTTTATCAACAATCTTCCCAAACAAGATAATACACTTGTAGGTGAACGCGGGCTAAACGGAGGGATTTGGGTAAAAGCGGATCGAAGGCAGAATGCCTGGTCTACCTCAAAAAAGTGTGGGCCGGCGCGACGCTATGAAGTCCAAGGAAGAAAATGGATCGTGGATCACAGGAACCATAACAAGAACGACTCATTGAAGAAAGGCCCACACACGCAATCGCCTCAATCGTGGGAAACGCCACCCATCAACGTGGCACTAGAGAGTGGTGAAATCCACATTTGGCGCGCATCACTTCGCCTGGAACCCTTAACTCATCAGAGTCTTCACCACACTCTCTCCGAAGACGAGAAAAAAAGGGCGGACAAGTTTCATTTCGAGAAAGACAAGGTGAACTTCATAGCAGCACGGGGGTTGCTCAGGAACATCCTTTCTCGATACCTTGATACACCTGCAGATAGGCTTGCATTCTCCAGCAACACATACGGGAAGCCTCATCTAGCAAATGAACAAAGACCCAATCTGCTCAAGTTCAACATGTCGCACTCCGGCGATTTGGCACTCTACGCAATAGCACGTGCGCTGGAGGTTGGAATAGATATCGAACAATGGCGTGAACATATTGCAGAAGAAGATATTGCCGAGCGCTTCTTCTCATCAGATGAGGTCACAGCTCTACGCTCTCTTCCAAAGCACTTACAGAAAGAGGCGTTTTTCAAATGCTGGGCCGGCAAAGAAGCATATATCAAAGCAAGGGGAAAAGGACTTTCTCTCCCGCTAAAGGCATTTACGGTATCTTTAGCACTTGGTGAGTCAGCTAGCCTTGTTTTCGAGAAGGATAGATCGTTGGATTCCACTTCGTGGTCAATCCGCTCATTGGATGCTGGTCCAGGATACAGCGCGGCGCTCGTTGTTAAAGGAAGCAACGCTCTCATCAAGTGCTGGCAATGGAAAGATTTATCTCCCAAACTACAGACCCGGAGCGGAGAAGACTAAAAGACGGCGCTCAACCATTCTTATCCAACAATGCCTTTAACAAATGGGTTGAATTGATCCTGTTTGCTCAAAGTGCGACGCGAAGTTTGGCCGTCGACTTTCTTATCAAAATGCACTCTCGGGACGGGTAAACAAAGATCGTCAGCCTCCATCCAAGGTAATCCACGTCCGTCTTTCCTTCTTCCTATCTCTCACTTCTTTTCCAGTTCTACCTCTTTATCAAGAATTTTCTCCATCTCATCCATCACTCTGTTCATTTTTTTCATTGTGAGCTCAAAGGGCAGCGACGTTGTCATGTCAACACCAGCCCGCTTTAGAAGGTTGATCGGGTAGTCCGAGCCGCCAGCCGAAAGCAAATCGAGAAATCTTTTCAGTGCCAATCTATCTCCAGCCAGAACCTGCTCCGAGAGCGCAGCAGATGCCGTGAATGAAGTTGCGTACTGATAGACGTAAAAATTGTAATAGAAATGGGGCACATTCGCCCATTCAGCCTTCGCCTCATCATCAATGATGCAAATCCCTTTGTCATGACCATAATATTTTTTGATGATCGCATCATATAGCGTGTTCAACAGATCACCTGTGAGCGACTCTCCTCTCTCTGCGAGTTCATGGATCTTGAGCTCGAATTCAGAGAACTGTGTTTGACGAAACGCCGTTCCCCTGATGCCATCGAGATAATTGCCGAGCAGAGAAAGACGAACGTCATCATCCTTAATATTCTTCAACATATAGCCCATGAGCAAATCCTCGTTGAACGTTGATGCAACTTCAGCCACAAAAATTGAATAGCCCGACGTGGCATACGGCTGCGTCTTGTTTGTGAGATAGCTATGCATGGTATGGCCGAGTTCGTGGGCGAGAGTTCTCATGTCCTCATATTTACCGTTATAATTGAGCAGTATGTATGGATGGAGATCGTAAATGGCACCGTTGGAATACGCACCAGAGCGTTTGCCTTCGGTCGGATAAACATCCACCCACTGCTCATTGAGCCCTTTGCTGACGACGGCCATATACTCGTCGCCGAGCGGTGTTAAGGAGACCAGGACGGTACGTTGCGAATCTTCAAAAGAGTAGTCCAAGTCGACCTCATTTACAAGTGGCGCGTAGAGGTCATAGTAGTGCAATTGGGTCACCCCCAGCATTCTCTTCCTCAGGTTCAAATAGCGGTGGAACGTCGCAAGGTTCGCATTAACATTATCAATAAGACTGTGGAAAACCTCGAGCGGAATATTACTGCTATCCAATGCTCGCTGCAGGCATGTCTCATAGCGGCGCGCCTTCATATAAAACAAATTCTTCTTGACTTCCGAATAGAGTTGAGCACCGAATGTGCGTCTATAATCGTTTAGTTTGTTGAAATATGCCCCAAAGACTTTCTTCCGGTCTTCACGGTTTGAAACAGCACGGTATAGACCGAACGCCGCCTTATCCAGCTTTACGATCTTCCCATCGCTCAAGGTCACCTCCGCGAACGGGAAGTCTGCATCGGAGAAAATATTGTAAATGCTATTTGGAGCGTCTGCCATTAAACTCGCATCCGCAATTATTTTCTCTTCCCTTTCTGTACCGGTATGCTCCTTCCGTCGAAGGATATCGTCAAGGTTATGCCTGTAGATTCCAAGCTTCGGTTCATCCTTAATGAACGAATCGATAACAGATCCAGCCATCTTTAGGATCTCCGGTTGAACAAAAGCAATCTTGGCAGAAAAGTCCGATCCGATGTGTCCCATATCCTGTACCATGCCAAGATATTTTGCTTCGCGCGTATCCTGGTCGGAATGCATACTAGCGTAACAGTAGAGACGCGCATATTCCTTGCTGAGGCGGCTGATCAATTCAAGGCACTCCAGTAAAACCTGAGGAGAGTCAGACAATTTTCCGCGGAACTGTTCAACTGAGGGCAATTCTGTTACCAGCTTGTCTTTATGGCTCTTCCAAACCTCGTCATTAAGGTAAATGTCAGCGAGGTTCCACTTGTAAGTATCCGCAATTTTCGTCCTTTCACGTTCCGAAACCGCTGAAAGGTTTGAATTAAGTAACTCTTCCGAATTCAGTTTGTACCCCAGGGGTAATTCCATCCTGCTCAACCTGTGAGACGTTGGCTAAAGTAACAATTATCGGTGCAAGGGGCTTTAAATGTACTACGAAGGGAAAGAAAGGGCAAGAACAAAGTTGTGTAAAAGGCTACGAAGGGTTGTCACGATCCGCTGCTGCAGCTACATAATGCAAGAGAGGGTGAGGAACTGCTCCTCACCCTCTCGTTCCGAAGTTCAGACTGAACCGAGGATGGACTGTACTCGGCTGGCCAAGCTACGTTTCCGCTGCTTGTGTCTCAATGTCCTTTACGACGTGCGGCTTGAGACCCTTGTTTCGGAATATCGAGACCATCCGCTTCAACGTATCTTGAGCACCGATATCATCACCCGTAGCCTTCTGGATGTTTGCAAGCTGACGCATAGTCATGTTCAGCGTTATGTTATCCACACCGACACCTGACTCGGATGCATCAATAACTGTATTGAGCAGCCTTATGCTCTTCTCGGTCAGAGGCCTGCGCACTTCGGGTTTTCGTCCGGGTTCCCGGATAGTCTTGAATTCCCGCCCCGCGTTGATGCCTTTCACCAGTCTTGCATACACTGCCAACGGGTGATTGCCGTGCAGGTCCAAGATCTGATCAAAGGCCATGTTCCCCCGCCTGAGAGTGTCAGAATCCGAACCGAGTAGATACAACAGCATTCCCTGTTCTTCACCGAATAGCAAATCCGCAACTTCTTCATCAGCATCATTCAGAGGATTCCTCACCCGAACCTTCAAGACGTTCGAAACGATTTGCGATCCATCAATTGCATTATACAGTGCACAAATCTGGTAGTGCCCTACTTCATCGAAATAGAATCCATCCTTTCCAAAACCAATATATGCGCTTTCATAAATCGCCGGTCGATCAACGTCCAGCTCAATGGTCTCACCATCCATGAAGTAATCTATCGCAGGCTTGTACTCGACGATCGTGCCACTCGGTTTCCTGATGGCAATCTGTGTGAAGCCCATATTGGGATGGAGGTGAGGATGAACCCGCCGTTCGGCGGTTGTCGTGGTCCGGAGCTTAAGTTCTACGACCACTGGCTCGCCGTAGCTATAGCTTCTCGGAGCCTCTAGTTCAAGCTGCAAACCTGTATTGTTCTCGACAGGGTTGGTGAAAGCTTCCCCGTTTTCCAGCGTTGCACTAGCCGTGAATGTATTTCCTCCCGTGATCACGTTGTTTCTGAATGCATGACGGAAGTGTATAATCTCTTGGTTGTCAAACTGGAATGGGAATGTACTCCAGAACGCTGCTTGACCCCCTGGATAGTACCAAGGATAATTCATCCACGATGGCGCTGAAGGACGATTCGGCGATGCTGGTGTTGCTAAGCTTTTCTGCCAGGAGTTTGGCAGATTGAAGCAATGACCCAGCTCGTGAATGTATGTGTACAGTTGCAAGCGCAATTTATCCGGGCTTGTTCCCCCGATCACTTTGTGGAACACAGCGCATCCCTGCCGTTGCCTCCCAACAAGATCAAACATAATCCCATAGACTCCGGGGCCCAGCTCGTGCTCCATTGCGGCCAAGAGCCACACCTTCCATTGTGGTGCATCTTTCCACAAATTGAACCGTTTCATCATTGAGTCGTGCAGCTCAGCATTACTCCATTTCGTTTCGGTTTTTCCCTCGAACGTGGGTATGATATTTGTGAGCCCTGCACTCTGGAGTTCGATACCTGCTTCTGCAAAGGCGCTTGCTATTGAGAGCGTTCGCGCCGATCCACCAGATGGAAGCGATCCGGTATCATAGGAATACAGCGTCATGACGCCTTGTTCGCAATCGCGTTCGAACTGAACAGTGCGGAAACGGGTCGATTGGAACGGGCAAATATAGGTAGCGCCGGGCATATTGTTCACAGTAAAAAATTGGATCGTCGCAGACTCAGGCGTTCCGGACGTGGTAGATCGAGGAATCGTGATCTGTACCCTCTTATAAATCGTTTCAAAGGTGAAGGATCCCATGCCATTAACCACAATAGCTTCCGGTGTGATGTTAACTGTGGGAGCCTCAGTGATAAATGACCCAAAGTAATTCGTGGTTGCGCCTATGGTCCTATAGAAATCTCCGCTTGTTTTGAGCATCGGTCTCCTCCCATCCACGTCAATGCGCAGCTCGATTTGCCAGAGCCCAGTTTTCACACCATAGCGACCAGCAACCGCACGTCGCAGAGCCGGTACGGTCGGCGCTGGGACTTCAGGCGCCGCTCTGACTGTTGTAACAGGTCTCTTGCGGACAGTTACCTCTTGCTCTTCGACAGGTTGGATCTCACCCGTTTCGGACACCATCGGTCTTTCTGCCTGTATCTGAGCAATCTCTTCAACACTGAATTCTTGCTCAACACCTCCGTTGCCCCTATCAAGGTCGACCGCTGTTTTGTCGTAGTTTCTCATTTTCCACATCTCCTCTTTAAGTTAAAATTGAAACTCTTGGCTAACTGTAGCCTCCCCCATGACGCCCTATAGGCACGCAATGCTTTGTGTACCCTTGAGGATTGATCTGCCCCTGAGCAAGAACATGTCCACAACGGAGGTGGCGGCTTGTCACTGCTTTGGAAAACCACCTCTTGTCCTGAAGGTCTGGCTAAGAAGTTCATACTTCTAAAGCTTGTTCCCTCCATAAATCTTCATTCTCCCTTCAAATCGAGATTGAGCATATCGAAAACGAGTCCAAATTTGATAAAATGCTTAAAATCACTTGAGATGAAACAAAGTCGACCAGGGATATTTGGCAGCAGCGCTGCTTTTGTCTTTCCAGGGGTTAAAGAGATAGATTGGAGTTGGCGGTTAGAATGTCCCGTCGTCAGGTAGGAACATGGCCAGACACTCAGTTGGAAGTGCGTCATATCTCACTGTGGTGGGTCGACGACTCAACCTTCTGCAGATCAAACGCGATCTTTTGCAGAAACATAGTTGAGAGGCATGGTATGACTGCCGGTTGAATGTAGAAAAGCGTGGTGACAATGTCAAGTTTGGGAGCTCCACGACTACTTTTTCTTATTTGGGAGGAAGGCTTGCACCACCCAATGAGTGGTCAGGTTTTGGTTCGGTCGGAACGAGCAGTTGATAAGCAAGAACGAATGCAAGGGTCATGGTGAAAACCAGATGCTCGGCGTGGTGTCTTACATTGTTCTTACCTTCGGCCGCACGGGCTCTTCGAGTCCGATGCGTGTTTCCTTAATGATGTAATCAACAACGGCTTTTAGATCATGAGTCTCTTCAAAGACTCTGAGCTGCCGTTCGGCACCGGTTCCCATCTCCATCATCTTCTGTATGTGACTAACCTCCATCCGACTGCCGAGATCGTCCACTACATCGTCAACGAACTGAAGGAGCTCCTGAATGAGATCTCGAGTTGGAACCTCGATCTGTTTGCCGAAGTCGATCAACTTCCCCTCAAGGCCGTATCTGCTTGCACGCCACTTATTTTCCATTATAAGGGCTCGCCGGTAGAGTCTGAACCCCATGTTCGCAGAGTACAAATTGTACAACTTCACAACAATAGCTTGTATGAGCGCTGCCAGTGCGATCGTTTCTTCAGCCCGCAGAGGAAGATCGCACACCCGGAACTCCAAC
>JAPUKJ010000222.1 GCA_027295705.1 Ignavibacteria bacterium
AACTAAGGTTGGATACAACATTGTTGGAGGATTTGCAGTAAAGATATTTGAATTTGGGGTACGTTACTCCTCCTTCTCTGATCTCAGGAATCTCGGTGCACATCTGGGATTTAGGTTTAATCCGGTTGCTATTTGAGGACAGATTTCTCGTGATTCAAAGAAGCCACATGCACGAACTTGTTCAATAACCAAAACGATCAATGGCATATCAGACTTTGCTCTACGAAGCGAAAGACCGTATCGCCCGCATCACGATCAACCGGCCTGATAAGCTGAATGCTTTGAATGCACAAGCGAAGGGGGAACTCAAAGATGTTCTCGCGCGGATCAAAGCTGATTCGACAATTTATGTTGTTATTCTTACCGGTGCAGGCGAGAAAGCGTTCGTTTCTGGTACAGACATAAAAGAGCTGACGGAGCTAAATGCTGAGACCGGGAAAGAGTTCTCCGCAAAAGGCCAGGAGGTCTTTGATCTTATTGAAAACTTGGGCAAGCCCGTCATTGCTGCCGTTAATGGTTATGCACTAGGCGGTGGTTGCGAGCTTGCGCTTGCGTGTCATATTCGCATTGCGTCTGAGAATGCGAAGTTTGGTCAGCCCGAGGTTAATCTCGGTGTAATTCCGGGGTACGGAGGAACGCAACGGCTTTCCAGACTTATCGGCCGGGGCAGGGCGCTTGAGATGATACTTATGGGCAATCAGATCGATGCACATGAAGCACTTCGGATCGGCCTCGTGAACAAAGTCGTTACACCGGCTGAGCTAGCCTTCACGGCGTCTGCTGTCGCGAGGATAATTGCGGGAAAAGGGCAGGTTGCGGTCCGCATGGCATTGAAGGCAGTGAATATGACTGAGGAAACGAACCTGACGGACGGGAAGCAACTCGAAGCCTCGCTCTTTGGTGTGTGTTGTGGAACAGAGGACTTCAAGGAAGGAACGACCGCATTCCTGGAGAAAAGAAAGCCGGTATTCAAGAACAAATGAAAGAAGGGTGCTAGACTAGACAGTGCGGCGACGCGTGGTACTCGTTGGGGTGCTTGCTGCCTGCGCAGGGGTTCTCTTCTTAGTCGAAAGGTACACTCCGACTGCTGGTGTCAACCCGTCGACCAACGCCGGCTCGGACTCGCTTGTAGACATGGTGCATGCCATGGTTGACTCGTTGTTGCCCAGGCATCAGATTAGGAAGGAATGGGTGAAAACATGGCAGGTCCGTACGCCCAGCAGAAAGTTTGTAAGAAGTGAGCGGCGGGTGTTGGTTCCTCCAAAATTTATTAGTCTTAATTTCAACCTCGATCTGAATAGATCCCTTTCGAAGTATGGTGTCCATGCGGTAGCGACAGAAAGGACTAAGGAAAGCACGGTTACAATACACATAATGATGGGTGGGCATATCGTTGAGAGTATTTCATTTGTCATGAAGCCCGATTTGGAACTTCAGTAACTTCTGATACTGGATTAGTGACACAAAAAAAACCAGCATGGTATTTTAGAAGAAAGGAGTGATCCAATTAGCAAGGAAGAAATACCCAAACAAGAAGCACAGAAACAAGAACGTTTATCCAGCGTCATGGAGAAGATTGTTTCCTTGAGCAAACGTCGAGGATTCGTGTACCAATCGAGCGAAGTGTACGGTGGCTTGAACGGCTGTTGGGACTACGGCCCTCTTGGCGTCGAACTTCTGCGCAATGTTGAAAATGAGTGGTGGCAGGAAATGACCTATCGGGAAGATATCGAGGGGATTGATACCTCAATCTTGATGCACCCTCGCGTATGGGAAGCCTCCGGGCACGTTGAAAATTTTACAGACCCGATGGTCGATTGCAAAGAATGCAAAGCTCGATTCCGAGCGGACCAGCTTGAAGAATCATTATGTGGCAATCCCGCCTACAAGGGACGCAAAGCGATCAAATGCCAGGGGGAAGGAAAGTTCACCGAGGCGAGGCAGTTCAATCTGATGTTTAAAACGTTTGTGGGGCCGGTAGAGGACGACGGTTCAGTCGTGTATTTGCGTCCTGAAACAGCACAGGGAATATACGTCAACTTCCTGAACGTTCAGTCAGCATCCCGCCAAAAGCTCCCGTTCGGAATAGCACAGATCGGAAAAGCCTTTCGAAATGAGATCAACACAAAAAATTTCCTCTTCCGCACCCGCGAGTTCGAACAGATGGAAATGCAGTTCTTTGTTAAGCCCGGTACCGATGTCGAGTGGTTCAACTACTGGAAAGAAGAACGGTTGAAGTGGTTTGTTAACCTCGGCTTGAAGAAGGAGAAGCTGCAATTCAATCAACATGAACCAGACAAGCTTGCTCACTACGCGAAAGACGCATTCGATATTGAATACGAATTTCCGTTCGGCTGGGGTGAAATTGAAGGAATCCACAACCGTACTGATTATGACCTTACAAGGCATGAGCAATATTCAGGCAAGTCGCTGAAGTTCTTCGACGAACAGACGCGGGAGCGATACATTCCGTATATCATTGAGACGTCTGCAGGGGCAAGTCGTTCGTTCATGGCGTTCCTGGTCGACGCTTATGCTGAGGAGGAAGCACCAACAGCTGATGGAGGGATGAAGGTCCGCACTGTCCTTAAGTTCCATCAGAGACTTGCTCCGATAAAGGCCGCCGTATTTCCACTCGTAAACAGAGATGGAATGCCTGAAATTGCGAAGAAAATCACAACGACGCTACGTCCTCACATCCGGGTGTTCTATGATGAGAGTGGAGCCGTTGGCAGGCGTTATCGAAGACAGGATGAGACCGGGACGCCTTATTGCATCACGGTCGATTCACAAACCCTTGATGATCAAACTGTCACTGTTCGCGACAGAGATTCCATGCAACAGGAGCGAATCAGCATTGACAAGATCCTGCAATACCTCGGGGATAGGATGGATGCATAGTCTTTGAAATTCCATCAATTGTTCATATATTTTTTTGCACTGATACAATTTAGATGATTCAAGCCGGTATGAATATCCGTCTATTTCAATTGTACGTAGCTTTGCTTTCGCTAGGCATTCTGTCTAATTGTGGAGAGAATATTGAAAGCCTTGACCCTGCTGATTCTTTTGGACCGCCACAAGACCTGAAAGCCCTCTCCGTGAATGATTCTACTGTCAGCCTTCAGTGGTCTGCCGCCGTGGGTGCAAGCGATTCACTGTTCCAAGGCTACATCGTCCAATGGGACAGCAATCAAGATAGTGTTTCGAAAGCAACGCTAAGTTACAAAGTTGACTCGCTTAGTCCCGGTCAGAAAGAGTTTACGGTCCGCTCCTTCAAGGCCGATGGCCAAGTGAGTGATGGGGCGGTTATTACATGGGCACCGGCAGCTCGGTTTGATTCCATTTACACAGTTTTTGAGAATGCTTCGTCAAACTTGGTCAGGCCGGAGGGGTTCAATGTGGGAACACGAACCACAGACCCCTCGGTAATGGTAATTGATCTAACCAATTCGACAGTTCTGGAAACGATGGATTTTTATTTTAGCGGTGGCAGCGGTCAAATCTCACAGCCGCTGGCGATGTCAAGTGCCAGAGTCCTCTTTGGCTCACTGAACCAGACACTGTTTTCATCAGTAACGCATTCATCCCCATCACTTGATTTTGTACTCCTCTTGTTCCCCGATGCAGCCTCCTTTACAAAGGACACCATTGCCGTTAGTGATAATATGATTTACTATGCAAGAGTCATTGGCGACCCAGGGGAAACGAATTACGCGCGTATCCATCTTCATGTTAGTCCGGGGACCGCGTTCCCGGATCGAGTTATCGAAGTACAAGTATCCCTCCAGCGAGTTCCAGACCTGCTGTTTGCACTTAAGGGCTCGACCGAGACGTACTCACCAAGGCAGTTGGCAGTGGAGTTGGCGAACCCGGCATTCTTATCATCGATGGATTTGCAGCCCATTGGGGTGGTTTTCTAGGAAGAGGGTAAGGCAGTTTTGGAAATCATGTGGGTGGGTTATGTATCCACCCTTTTTTGTAAGCCCTTATCGAGAATGTTCACCTGTATGACCATCAAGCCGATCTTTTTTGACCCCCACGGTGAGTTGCGGTCCGGCTGGAGGATTGTAGCGTTCATACTGATAACGGGCACGATCACCCTTGTGTTTGTTTTCTTATTCCAGTTCTTGGATGTAAGGGGACACTTTGTTGGAGAGGTCGTGATTCTGGTGAGCGTTCTTATAGGGTCATACATCACAGCGAGATTCATCAATCACAAACCGTTTGGGGCAATCGGGTTGAACTTCCACCCGGCCAAGTATAGAGAATTCGG
Organism: Ignavibacteria bacterium; assembly: GCA_027295705.1. Classification (GTDB taxonomy): domain Bacteria; phylum Bacteroidota; class Ignavibacteria; order UBA10030; family UBA6906; genus JAPUKJ01. The sequence goes on from JAPUKJ010000222.1 coordinate 4,277, forward strand.
AACGGGCTGTCTGCTAGGATTTCTAATGATGTCGGGGATATTTGTCGTCCAATACTCTTCCGGTTTCGTTCAGCTAATGTGGACGGGGCCTGGACTTTGGGACACTGTGTGGGTTCTTTCATCTTCAGTTTCCTTCTTTGCGATTGGCGCTTTTGCGGAGGAAGTGCTGTTTCGGGGGTACTTGTTCCAAACGTTGATACAAGGTATTACTGCGCTACCAGCGATGGTTTTAATGGGGATCTTGTTCGCATTGGCGCATCTCGCGAATCCACATGCTACGACATTCGCGTTAATCAACGTTGGACTTGCTGCGGTCCTGCTGTCTATCGCTTATTTGAAGACCCGCAGTCTTTGGCTTCCGTTCGGCCTCCACTTAGGATGGAATTACTCGCAAACAACGCTATACTCGTTTCCGACAAGCGGAATTCAATTTACGGATATGAAGCTATTGGTGCTCAGCCAGTCTGGGCCCGAATGGCTGACAGGAGGGGACTTTGGGCCTGAAGGTGGAATGTTTGCGACGATTGCCCTGATCGCTGCTACATGGTACGTCCTCAAGTCAAAGAAGCTGGCGGTCCCAGTTGGGATCATCACGTTAGACTCTGTCGAAGATCTGATGGACCCTCACATCCGTTCGGAAGGACAAGTCACATGATGAGTCGATTCATTGTCTTTGTGCTTGTTCTCTGCTGTGTAACACCAGTTTCGAGTCAGGACATTAGTGATGATGATTTCGAAGCGAGAGCCAAGGGAGGGATTGAATTCATTTACAATTTGGAGTTTGAAAGAGCAGAAAGGGAATTTATTGAGTTGGCTCGACTTCGACCTCTCCATCCAGCAGGCCACTTTTTTCTTGCGATGGTCAAGTGGTGGAGGATTATGGTTGATAGAAAGAACGAACAGTACGACGAGGAATTTCTTAATTCACTTGATCGGGTCGTGGATCTGTGTGACGAATTGCTTGATGAGAACGAAAATGACGTGACCGCTCTCTTCTTTAAGGGTGGTTCCATTGGGTTCCAGGGAAGACTGAGATTTTACAGAGATGATTGGCTCGGTGCGGCAAATGCTGGGAGGAAGGCGCTGCCACTCGTTCAAGTTGCATCTGCTGCTGATACGAACAATTACGACATCTTTCTCGGCACGGGGATCTATAAGTATTATGCGGAGGTTTTTCCCGAGCGATATCCCTTCATAAAACCTCTGCTTTTGTTTATTCCTCCCGGAGATAAGGAGAAGGGGATTCAACAGCTCCAAACTGCGGCTGAAAAAGGGAAGTATGCGAGCATTGAAGCAAAGTATCTCTTGATGACACTGTATTACCGGTATGAAAAAGAATACCAGAAAGCACTATCCATTGCCATCGAATTGCACGATCGATTTTCCAATAATATGTTATTTCACAAGTATCTCGGGCGCTGCTACGTGTCGCTCAACAACTGGCCCATGGTGCGACAAGTGTTCTCAGACGTGGCCGAGCGTGTCCAGCGCGGGCAGCCTGGCTACAATGCAAGTGTTGAACGGGAAGCCGTGTATTATCTCGGCATCTGCGACATGAACTCCCGTGATTACGAGTCTGCCCTCGCGCACTTTATGAGATGTGACGAGTTAAGTAGAGAATTGGATAGAGATGGCGTATCGGGTTTCATGGTCATGGCAAACCTCAAAGCTGGCATGCTATATGATTTGCTTGCGAAGCGTGACCTTGCGGTTATCCTGTATGAGAAGGTGCTTGCAATGAAAGAGTACAACAAATCCTACGATCAAGCCGAGCAGTTTATCAATACACCTTTCGCACAATAAGCTGCCAGATCTGTCGCCATAGCGCAGTACAAAGAACTCTCGGTTGTTCCTTTCCGTGAACGAAGCGTGTCTTATGGAACTTACAATAATAGGTTACGGACTTATTGCAGCCGTCGCCGAAATACTCGGTGGTAGCCTTGTCGTTCTCCGCAAACAATGGCCGAGGGCAGTGCAGGAGTATCTCCTATCGCTTAGTGCCGGATTTATTCTTGCCCTCGTTTTCCTCGAACTAGTACCCAAGAGCATTGACGCCATTGGTGCTGGGGCGCCCCTGTATATGCTACTGGGTTATGCCGTCCTACATCTCTTTGAGCACACAATCGTTGGCCATCTGCATTTCGGGGAAGAAACACATCGGGAAGTGATGGTCTCAGGGGTTGCGAGTGTTTCCACATTTGCAGGTCTTTTCGTTCATGCATTCTTTGACGGTTTTGCTATTTCGGCGGGGATGCAGTTCAACTTCTATCTCGGCCTCCTTGTGTTCTTTGCCGTGTTGTTGCACAAGATACCGGAAGGACTGACCATTGCATCCGTAATGCTGGCTGCTGAGTATCGGAAAAGAACGGCTTTTCTCGCCTCTGCAGCGATTGGTTTAGCTACAATGTTGGGTGTTGTCAGCATATTCCTCCTTGCGGAAATCGATGAGCAGATCGTTGGCAAGGCCTTCGCGTTCTCTGCGGGGATTGCAACATATGTCGGTGCGAGCGACCTCGTTCCCGAAATCAACCGCTCCAATAACCGCATCACGCCCGTGCTAGTGTTTGGCGGAATGCTGCTATTCTATCTGGGCACCGTCATGCTTGATTCTTTTGTCGGCCACATCTACTAGGCTGGCTATGCATACCATACCTTTCCTGCAGGACTTTGTTATCATTTTGGCGGCTGCCATTGTCGTCATCTTCATCAGTAACCGCGCGAAGATTCCAGTAGTTGTTGGATTTCTTCTTGCGGGGCTTATTATAGGTCCGTCCAGTCTTGCCCTCGTTGAGAATAGTTCACAGGTTGAAGTCTTTGCGGAAATAGGGGTTGTTATTCTGTTATTCACAATCGGACTTGAATTCTCGCTTGAGCGCCTGAAGCAGATCCAGCGATCGTTTTTCGTCGGCGGATCGTTGCAGGCTTTTGCAACTGTCTTTGTAGTTATGATCCTTGGCTTGTTGATTGGGCGAGGCACACTCGAATCTATTTTTTTTGGTTTTCTTATAACGCTAAGTAGCACGGCAATTGTCCTAAGGCTGTACGCCCAGCGCAGGGAGCTTGAAGCTCCACAGGGCAAGCTTGTAATTGGCATTTTACTTTTTCAAGATTTTCTTTTGGTGTTGATGATCATACTTACACCGGTGCTTGGTGGGAAGGTAGCTGCTTCCTTCGAGAGTGTAGGTCTGAGGTTTGGTGGTGGAATCGTTCTGGTCGGCCTAGTGTTTCTGGTGGCGCGCTACCTGATGCCGAAAATTCTCCATGCAATCGCAAGGATAGACGTCAGGGAGGTTTTCGTCCTTGGCGCACTTGTAATCTGTCTGGGGCTGGCGTTACTCACCTCGGCTCTGGAATTCTCTCTTGCTCTCGGTGCGTTCTTGGCTGGCATCATTATTTCAGAGTCAGAATACAGTCATCAGGTCGTAGCAGAGATGACTCCGTTTCGAGATGTCTTTAATAGCATTTTCTTTATCTCAATAGGTATGTTGCTAGACGTGCGCTTTGCATTAGCCAACGCGCCCATCGTGATTGCTCTCGGTTTGGGAATATTTCTCCTGAAGGTTCTGATTGTCCTGGTGATCATATCCGTGATGAAGTTTCCCACGCGGATCAGTCTAATAGTAGCAGTGAGCCTTGCACAAATCGGGGAATTCTCTTTTGTCTTGATGAAGGTAGGACAAGCACAAGGTCTGATGGACGATGTCCTGTATCAGACATTCCTTTGCTCTTCGGTACTGACCATGATGGTCACACCACTGCTGGTGAATGCGGCGCCTCTCATTGCTGAGCGTGCACAGCGCTTTGTTCCATGGGGCTCGCGCACGACAGCGCAGGAAGTACCGCTGGAGATCCAGCGCCAGCAGGATCATGTGATTATTGTCGGATATGGACTGACTGGTACCAATCTATCGCGTGTGCTGAAGGAGACCGGAATTCAGTACGTCATTATCGAACTGAACGGAGAGACCGTCCGGCGGGCAAAGCTCGACGGGGAGCCTATCCTGTATGGTGATGCAACGCGCCAAGATATTCTGAGGCTGTGTCAGGTACACACAGCGAACATCATCGTGTTTGCAATCTCCGATCCCTTGGCTGAACGAAACGGAGTTCGTCTAGCCCGGCAGCTCAATCCCACAATTCGCATTATCTCACGCACGCGATTCGTTGCAGAAATCGATGAACTCTATCGGTGTGGTGCTGATGAAGTTATCCCGGAGGAATTTGAGACTTCTATCGAGATCTTCACGCGTGTGTTGGAGCAGTATCACATTGCTCGCAACATAATCAATGCACAAGAAAAACTACTGCGGGGGGAGCGGTATAAGATGCTTCGATCAAAAATGAAACCAATGGTGGTTTCGGATAAAATGATGCGATGGCTGGCGGCAGGAACAACGGAGGTGTTCCTTGTCGAAGATTCTAGCAGAGCAGCTGGCAAATCTGTTCGTGGGTTGGACCTCCGAAAGCAGACTGGAGCTATGATCATAGCAATTGTCCGTGGGGAAAAGTCTCATACGAATCCGCCCGGGGGTTTTCGCGTGTTACCAGGTGATTCGCTTGTTTTGGTCGGGACCCATGCCGATATAGAAAAAGCGTTTCACTACCTGGAAGCTACCGAAGATGTATCAGAAAAGTGATCTTCAGCTTCTCGGAAATAAAAGACCCGCCTGCTGCTGGCGGGTCTGTGGCTAAGCATTGTTTTCGTTATCTTCAGAAACTTGTGCCGATTGAAATCCGATGGAGGCTGCCTATTTCGCCGAAAGAAGAGAGTGCATAGTCGACCTTGTAGCCATTGACGTTTATGCCTACACCGCCTGAGAATCCTGTGAGTTCTGCCGAAGTGCCAATTTTCAAGTCCTTACGTTTCTCATTGTCGTACCCAACACGTATTTGAAGCACCTTGCTCAGAGTGAATTCACCTCCCACAGTGAAGGCCCTGAACCTGTCTCCGATGTCGTCCGCATCTTCGTTGAGCTTGTGAAAGTTAACATTGAGAAGGAGAGGGAGGCCGCGGGGGACTATTGATCCACCGACGACGACGTCAACTGGCAAGTCTTCTTTTGTATCGGCATAGGAAGTCAGCTGTGCACCAAGGTTGCGGATGCTTGCACCGATACTCACACGGCTTTCAGGGATGTTGTACAGAATTCCGACATCCGCTGCGAGACCTGACGATGCATAATCAGCAATTGAAGAGTATATGAACTTGACATTGGCACCGTAGTAGAGGTTCTCTTCTAGAAGATTTGCGTAACCGAGTACAAGGGCCACATCGCCGGCGCTAAACGTACCATCTGCATTTCCAAGTTCATCTCTTCTATCGAATGATCCATAATTCGTGTAGACGATACCCGCGCCGAAATACCCAATGTTATCAAGCGCTTGAGAGTATGAAAGATAGCCGGAGTTGATATCGAGGAGATGCTTGAAGAATCCCACTGAGGCCATTGAAGATTGAAGCGTACTTAGTCCAGCAGGATTGTAAAAAATGGCATTTGGATCTTCCATAACTGAAACAAAACTTCCCGCCATACCTGCCGCACGCGCACCCACATCGAGGCGAAGAAAATTATAGACTGTGTTTGTCCCTGCGTGTAGACTCTCTGCAACGAGAATTCCTATGACCGAAAGCAGAACATTTCTCATCACTCGAATTCGTTTCATTGAAAAACACTCCTCACCACCTAGGTGTCTCAACTCAATCTATCAAATAGATGCTCTAATTGCAAGTTGTGAAAAGTCAGGTTTTGTATGCAAGCAGCCTAATGCGTTTCATCCGAGGTCGGTTGCTTCTCTCGATCCGAAACGCTATATTAAATAGAGTTAGCAGAAAAAAACTAGGTGGTCCGTCGATGAAAGCAGAGATTCATCCCAATTATAAGAAATCGATTGTCACGTGTGTTTGTGGAAACACATTTGAGACTCGGTCTACAGTCGGAAACCTAAAAATCGAGATTTGTTCGAGCTGCCACCCCTTCTTTACTGGCCGCCAGAAACTTGTCGACTCGGCAGGCCGAGTGGAACGTTACAATAAGAAGTACGCGAAGAAAAAGCTGCCTGGTAGCGGAACGGCGAAACAGCCGGCGACAGCTTGAGCTGCAAGTTTCCTAGGGTGTTTCTAAGCTCGGAATTGATTCGATTAGTTTCACTGTCATGTTCAGCCTGCCGTGGGTGGATGGACTTGAAACTTCAGTGAGATTGATCTAGAGCTTCACGACGTTCCACCGCAGAGGGTTGTTGGTGGAACGTTTTTGTTTAGACGTGCTATATGCCTGGATCCCGTTTGCACATTTGCTTGTTTGAAGACCAGTTCTCAAGAAATTTCTTTCCGTTGACGTGTTTTCGCCCCGTCTACGACCTGCGGTGTGGAATCCTGACTCTCCGTGAAAAAATCCTCCATCATCTGTCTGCCTCATCAATATCACTCTATGTGCGACAGTACCTCGCCTCCGTCCTCAAAGAAGAGAATCCCGCCGCTGAAATAAATCAGATTTCATCAGATAGGCGTTCTCCTGCCGGCAAGGTGTGCCTTCTTATCAACGGTCGTTGCATCATGAATCGGAAGCTTGCAGGCGTATTGCGGAAGGCAACCTCAGATGTCCTCTTCACAACCGGGGGAGATATTATTGCCGTCAGGTTGAGTGGCGATAATCTTGCTAGGTCACGAACTCGTCTTTACGGCGATTCTGTTGACCTTTCGGAACTAGAAGGGCTGCCGAAGGTTGAGGTCGAGGCAAATCTGGTTCGGTATCCTTGGGATTTGGTGTATGCCAACGAAAGCGAGTTGATCAACGATTTCCTTTTGTTAACTAGGAACAGGAGGGGTATTCTCAAAGCGGGGAAGATACATAAATCGGCTGCCTTAATCGGGAGAAAAAATGTCCATGTCGGCAGACAGAGTATTGTGGGAGCAGGAGTTGTTCTTGATGCTGAAGCCGGACCGATCTACATTGGACAGAACGTAAGGATATTTCCCAATGCTGCGATCGAAGGCCCCTGTTTCATCGGTGATGGTTCTTCAATCAAGATCGGGGCAAGTATCTATGGGAACACAACCATCGGACCAGTGTGCAAAGTGGGAGGGGAGGTTGAGCATTCGATTTTTCATTCTCATGCCAATAAGCAACATCATGGTTTTCTTGGCCACTCATACCTGAGCCCATGGGTCAACCTTGGAGCAGGGACAACAACAAGCAACCTCAAGAACACCTATGGAAGCGTGAAGGTACATATTGATGGGAGACTTGTTGATTCAGAAAAGATGTTTGTGGGATTAACAGCTGGTGACCACGCCAAAACGGGAATCAACGCGACATTGGATACTGGGACGGTCATAGGTCCTTCATCGAATATTTACGGTTCAGCGATTCCTTCAAAATTTGTTCCTTCTTTCTCTTGGGGAGAAGCAGAGCACCTGATGACTTATCAGGTTGAGAAGGCGTTGTCTGTTGCAATCAAGGTTATGAGCAGACGAAATATTGAGGCTTCACGCGCCTACCAGGATCTGTTTCGTCATGTTTTCTCAATAACGCAGCATGAACGAGTCAACTTCAGTACCTAGTGCGGCCGAGGAGAACGAGCAAGTTAGTCTCTATCAAGGAGCTCGAGGGACAGCCGTTAAGATTCTCAATCGGGTCGAGCGTACGGATTCATATCTTGATAAACTGCTTAATGCGGAACTGAAAGTCCCTGACCTCAATGATCTCGACAAGGGGCTTCTCACCGAAATTGTGCACGGAGTGTTACGTTGGCAGAACAAACTTGACTGGGTGCTTAATGGCTTTTCACACGGAAACTTCGCAAAGTCTGAAATAAACGTAAAGAATGCGATGCGGGTTGCGCTCTACCAGATTCTTTTTCTTGAGCGCGTTCCTCATGCAGCAGCAGTCAATGAGGGGGTTGAGTTCATGAAGAGAATCAGGGGAGATAAGCCCGCTGGACTGGTGAATGCAGTTCTCAGGAATGTCATCCGAAATATTGATGGGATTCGCTATCCCGATCCGGCTGAAGACGAAGTACAGTACCTTGCTGTTGTGTATTCTCATCCGCAGTGGATGGTGAAGCGCTGGCTCAGTCGGTTTGGGTTTGAAGAGACGAAGAAGCTTCTCCTTGCGAACAACGAACGCCCTGGACTCTCATTGCGTATTAACAGGCTGAAGGTTCAACCCGCACATTTTCTCACACTTCTCGACAAAGAACACATTCAATATACTGCGTCGAGCTATATCGACTACTTTGTAAAAGTGAAGACGCTCTCAGGAATCGGGCGGATGGAATTGTTCCGCAACGGCATGTTTACCGTCCAGGATGAAAGTGCCGCCCTTCCTTGCCTCTTGCTTGCTCCCAAGCCCGGCGACCGCGTGATCGATTTGTGTGCTGCACCCGGCGGCAAAACGACCAATATTTCCGAAATGATAAAGAATGAGGGGGATATTATTGCTGTCGATAAGTACGACGCGAAACTTGATCTAATCAGAACTGCATGCGGGCGTCTGGGCTTGAGCAACATCAGGTTCCTTGCGGCGGATGCGGTGCTCCTTGAGGACGAAATGGCTGATAAGGTTCTGCTCGATGTCCCTTGCTCTGGTCTCGGTGTCCTGAGAAGGAAGCCCGACATTAAATGGAAGCGCGACATTGCCGATGTCTATCATCTTGCAGAACATCAGACGGCATTGCTTGAAAATGCAGCGAAGCTTGTGAAGCCGGGAGGTGTACTCGTCTATAGCACCTGCACAACCGAGCCCGAGGAGAACCAGGACATCATAAAGAACTTTCTGGGAAATCATCCTGAGTTTGTTGTTGAGCATGCAAGGCAATACGTAAGTCATGATCTTGCTAATTCCGATGGATTTGTAGAGACGTTTCCGTACCGACATGGAATGGCCGGCTCGTTCGCAGCGAGACTGGTGAAAGCGTCCGCATGATTGAACTCAGAAGTCCTACATCTTACTGACGCGCAAACGTCCGTCATCTGACTGTACACACTCCAATAAAATCTTCACTCTGAAATACTGGAGGTACATTAATGGCAAATGTATTAGAACTCGTGAGCAAAGAACTTCAGCAGCTGGAAGAGACAAAGACATTTAAATATGAGGTGCCGCTTGAAAGCGCTCAGGATGGAGTAGTGAGAGTCAATGGAAAAAAAGTCATCATGCTGGCTTCTAACAATTATCTGGGACTTTCCAATGATCCGGTCGTCCGGAAAGCTGCGATCCGTGGTATCAAGGAATACGGGTATGGTGTTGCATCAGTACGTTTCATATGTGGGACGCAGGATATTCACTTCGATCTTGAGAAGAAGATCTCGAATTTCCTTCGGACTGAAGACACTATATTGTTTTCATCCTGCTGGGCTGCAAATGAAGCGTTCTTCGCGTCATTAACGAATGAAAAGCTTGGCTTTGACAGCTACAGAGATGTGGTCTATTCTGACCGTCTGAACCATGCCAGCATCATAGATGGCCAGCGGTTGTGTAAGGCTGAAACGACGGACAAAAAGATTTATAAGCATTCCGACGTGAGCGATTTGGTAAGACAGCTTGAAGATGATAAGAACAAGGACTACCGTTTTCGCGTCATCGCGACTGACGGCGTTTTCAGCATGGAGGGAGATCTCGCTCCTCTTGATCAGCTGGTGGAAGTTGCAAAGAAGTACGACGCCATGCTTGTCGTTGACGATTCTCATGCAGTTGGAGTATGTGGAAAAAGAGGCAGAGGCACTCCGGAAGCAAAAGGCGTTCATGGACAAGTCGATGTTCTGACAGGCACATTAGGAAAGGCAATCGGCGGAGCAGCGGGTGGCTACATCAGCGGAAAAAAGGAGCTGATTTCTTACATGCGTCAAAAGGGGAGACCGTATATCTTCTCAAATTCTCTGCCTCCTTCCATTGTCTATGGTGCAAGTGCTGCATTTGATCTGATAAAGAAGGATAAAGCGATCGTAAAGCGACTGCACAAAAACACTGCCTACTTCAGAAAAGCAATTGTTGAACTGGGATTCAAGGTATTGGAAGGTGACCATCCAATCGTGCCAATCATGCTTGGTGAGGCGGCAGTTGCTCAAGAGATGAGTGCCGCACTGCTGAAAGAGGGTGTATATATCAAGGGGCTGTGGTATCCAGTTGTGCCAAAAGGTGAGGCACGGTTGCGCGCACAGGTTTCGGCCGCGTTGAGCAAGAATGATATGAAAAAGGCTCTGGGTGCATTCAAGAAGGTTGGCAAGAAAATGGGCGTTATCTAGAGCCGAGCGTGTTTTGAATGTCAGCTGCATGGACAATGAGATCGTCGAACAAGGCACACAAATTTGTCCAGAATCTTGCAAACGTTCATTTTACCCACGGTTTAATGGAGTACTAAAAACATTGAGGCTGTCAAAAAACTCCTAATCATGGTCGTCACGAACCCCGCCTGCCGTCATGAACAGATGTGAGATGGCTTAATGCAGTGGAGGCGGGGCAGGCATTTCGTGACGATGACCGTGTAAAATCTCTGCACATTTGTGTCATGGCATAGGTCGTGACACCCCAGGATCAACCTTGTTGGAAAGCCCCACTGGGTAACCCGCAGTCCGAAGTGTTTGGTGCACTCGACCACCACCCCTTCATCCCCTCCTTAATGTAAGGAGGGGAAAAAGGGGAGGTTGGAAGGAAGCGATGTCAAAAAGCTGTTGCGCGATCTAAACTGAGACAGTGATTTGGGAGAAGCATCATGGTTCTAGCTCATAATACTAGATAAAGCATAGAATTCTGGAGCAGTGAAAATGTTGTGAACTGTAGGCGTTCGTGCCGTCTGTTACTAGTTGACATTCTCAACTACTCTTGGTAGTATATGCTGAGCATAGAGAAAGGAACACATACTTGGCGAAGCAGCTAAATGAAGAAAACGTCTTTGATGCACTAAAGGTCGTGAAGGATCCCGATCTTCATCGCGACATTGTAACGCTTAATTTCGTCAAGGATGTGAAGATCAGCGGTCAAGATGTTAGTTTTACCATCGAGTTGACGACGCCAGCCTGTCCGGTTCGAGAAGAACTTAAGGCTGCTTCCGTAAAGGCGATTCGTGATTCCATTGACGGTGTCGGTAACGTCAACGTTGAAATGACGTCAAAGGTGGTCGCTCATGAGAACAAGCAGAAGGCGGCCGTACTGCCTGGCGTCAAGAATACCATTGCAGTTGCTTCTGGCAAGGGTGGCGTTGGGAAATCAACTGTTGCCGTAAATCTTGCCGTATCGCTTGCAAGAGACGGTGCTCAGGTCGGATTGGTCGATGCGGATATCTACGGACCAAGTATTCCGCTGATGATGGGCATAACGGGAAGACCTCAGGTTCGGAACCAAAGGCTTCAACCGATGGAAAACTGGGGCGTCAAGGTGATATCCATTGGCTTCCTCGTTGACCCGATGCAAGCCGTGATATGGAGAGGGCCTATGGCAAGCGGTGCAGTAAAGCAATTCATTTCGGATGTGGATTGGGGGGAGCTAGACTATCTTGTGTTCGATCTCCCGCCCGGTACCGGCGATATTCAGTTGACGCTTGTTCAAACCCTTCCGTTAACAGGGGCGGTTATTGTTACAACACCTCAGGAGATCTCTCTTGCTGATGTGCGGAAAGGATTCAAGATGTTTGAGAAGGTCAACGTGCCTATTCTCGGCATTGTTGAGAACATGAGCTACTACGTGTGTGCACATTGTGGTCATCGGGACGACATATTCGACACCGGTGGTGGTCGGCGAGCAGCTCAGGAACTGGGGGTTCCATTTCTTGGAGATATTCCGATTAATACGAGCATTCGCGTCAGCGGCGATCATGGCAAACCCATATCAGCCGATGAATCAAACCCCCAGGCAAGTGCTATCTCGAAGATTGCGCGAAACATGGCCGCACAGATTAGTATCCGCAACGCTAACCAAACTGCAGAAGCTGGCGTAGACATCCAATTGATGAAGTGAGGGTGTTGGCATTCTGAGTTTTTCTGATGAACGAACGAATTGAGAAGGCCCTAGATTCCATCCGTCCCTACCTCCAGGCAGATGGTGGCGACGTAAAGTTTGTACGGATTCGTCCGGAGGGTATTGTTGAGCTTCAGTGGATAGGAACGTGCCTAATTTGCCCGATGTCTCAGCTGACCCTTAGAGCAGGGGTCGAACGTGTGATCATGAAGGAAATTCCGGAGGTTAAGAGGGTGGAGGCTGTGGCGGGGTAGTATGTCGTCCTGAACAAACTATTGGGTCGACGACTCTTCGAGTCGCCAGACTCGTAGAACCGGCGGGCGGCGGGCAGGCGAAATCTAATCTTAGCTTCCTCTGGATGTCTCACTTCATCACCACATCGTACACCTTTCCATTCTTCACCTGGACTATGCGTTCGTTGGTTCTCCGCACTAAATCATAATTATGTGTGGCCATGATCACGGCCGTTCCGCGAGTGTTAATGTCCCTCAGCAGTTGCAGGATCTCGTGTGATGTCCCCGGATCCAGATTGCCTGTCGGTTCGTCGGCTAGCAAAAAGAGTGGGCTATTGACGAGGGCTCGCGCAATGACCACACGTTGTTGCTCCCCACCCGAGAGCTCATGCGCCATTTTGTTCCTCTGATGGGCCAACCCAATATCTCCGAGTGCATGGAGCACCTTCTTCTTGATATGTTTACTCTTCTCCCCCGTTACATGAAGCGTGAAGGCAACATTGTCGAAGACGTTGCGGTCTTCCATCAACCGATAGTCTTGAAAGACAATACCTAGCGTACGACGAAGATATGGTTTCTCCCTCTTCTCGATGTTTGAAGAACTGTACTTGCCTACCGATACGATCCCCTCTGTCGGGAGGATATCCATATACATTAGTCGGAGCAGGGTGCTCTTCCCCGCGCCGGTTTGACCAACGAGGAAAACGAATTCGCCAGGCTTGATCTGAAGGAAAATATCATCAAGCACAGGATGGTTGCCGAACGTCATAGTCACATTGGAGAGAGTGATCATTTCTTGGTCCTTCTGTGTAGCTTTCGGCTTTGGCTGCCTGAACCATCGCTTCGCTTATTGTTGGTAGTCAGGCCTCTATTCTTTGCAATCTGCGCTGCAAGCTTGATGGCCTCAATCATGCTTCCGGGGTTAGCAATACCCTTGCCGGCGATATCGAAGGCTGTTCCATGGTCGGGCGAGGTACGCACGATGGGCAGACCTACCGATACATTCACCCCTTTTCCGAAAGAAGACATCTTTAGCGGAATAAGTCCCTGGTCATGATACATTGCAATGATCGCGTCAAACCTTCCCGGCGCATAGCTGCCAAAAAATGAATCAGCTGGGAATGGACCGTCAACGTTCATATTCGTTGCGCGCATCTGCTTGATAACTGGCTTGATAAGTATCTTGTCCTCCGTTCCGAGGTCTCCTTCCTCGCCCGCATGGGGATTGAGTCCAAGAACGGCAACCTTCGGTTTGCGGATCCTCCAGTCGGTGATGAGTGCCTCATGAATGGTCTTGATACGCTCACGCACCAATTGCCGCGAGAGTGTTTTCGGGATCTTCCTAATTGGCACGTGAATGGTCACTAGGCCTACGCGCATCGTTCTTGAAACTAGCATCATTGCGACGCGGGGCGAACCAGTTAGGTGTTGCAGCATTTCAGTCTGCCCGGGAAAGTTGACCCGTGCTCGGTGCATTGCCTTTTTTGACACCGGTGCTGTGACTATAGCCCTAGCGATTCCGGCTTTCGCTAGGCACACAGCCTCCTCAATTGCTCGAGCTGCTGCATTTCCAGCCTTGGCGGAGGTTTTCCCCGGTGATATAGCTGAGCGCGGAAGCTGGGATGATTCGACTAGCGGTATGAGTAGTACAGGAGACCTACGATATGCGAGTGTCTGCTTGATGTCGTGCGCATCTTTATAATCGATGGAAACCGGCAACAGTTCAACCTTGAGCTTCAATCTCCGCGCATAGAAGAGAAAAGCGCTCGCGGGACCCACAAGAATGGGAGTACAAGTCCTGTGAATTGCTCGGCGACTTATGCTTTTGAGGATAATCTCAGGTCCGATGCCATTGTAATCTCCAACCGTGATGGCGACGACTGGCTTCATAGGTCTTGCTGGGAGCTCAGAACGTAATCACCTGATTTTCCCTCATCGATGAAAATGAACTTTTTATTCAGCCCTTCGTACGCCCAAACTTCCTGAAATCCCATTGATGGATCGAGCTTTCTCTCCTTGGTTGTCGGCGGACCGTGTAGGATGTAGATCCGCCCACGGTCCGTCTCTGACCCATCGGGTTCGTTGAGCGTACCGAAATTTCTCGACGTATAATCAACACGACGGTAGTACTGAGCCATGGCTTCGTTGTATGCTGTTTCAGGTGTCTTGTCTCGGGCTGCCCAAAATGCCTCCAGGTTGTCGCGTCGTGTTCCGAAAGAGCCTTCCATCAGAGAATCCAGCTCGTCCTCCGTGGTTAAGTACTCCAAGGCTTCAAGTGCGCGATTCACGTCTTTCAGCGAACGAGGCATGTCGGGCCATATCATCTGGAAGGATTTATTTATTTTGGTTTCGGATGTGTCCTGCTTCAAAGTCAGCGCAAGCGTGAATCTCCTTAGAGGAAGCTTCTTAGAAGCGAATGGGACGAGGATTCCAACCGCGTTAGTCTTTTCTGACGAGATCAGTTCATAGCGGATTGACTCATCAGTTTTCGTTGGTTCTAGATCGAAGTTCGAGAACGCCATCAGTTGATGGATCGTATCAGCCAGGACGACCTTCGGGTCTTCGTCTCGTTCTTCTTTTGTGGAGATTGAGTACGCTATGCTTATTGGATTTTCGGCAAGCAAATCTGAGACTAGTTCGAAGAACAGCGCGCTGCCAGCGCCGAATTCCAAGTTCCCGCCAAAGTTTTCCGGGGTGAGCGCTTCAGGCGGGAGAGAATCGTTTGCCCAATAAACGAACAGCGGGGTGGACGTCTGAAATTCATTGTGCCCAAACTTCTTGGCACGGATCGTTGAATTCTTGTCGAGAAGGGTCCGAGTAGATTCCAGGTCGCTTACCTCGACTACCACCGTATACAACCCAGGTGAAACGTTGAACGAAATAATACCCTGGTACCAACCCTTTGGGATCAGACGTTCTTCGATCTCGTCTGCACCTATGTCGAACCTGTGGATATCACGTGCCTTTGAGACACCAAGTGAATCGACTAGTTCCACAAGCACCTCACCGCGGCGTTTGAAATTCCACGGGAACGAATTGTCTGTGTTTTTCACAGGAACAAAAAAACCGTGACTTATACGATAGAGAATATCGACTCGCGATTTCGAGGAATCCCGAGATACGAGATTGATTGCTTCATAATGCATGAAGCGAGTTTCTCTGGCTTGTCTAAATCGTGGCTGTCCCCACACCTGTTGGACAATTAGAAAGAATCCTAGAATCAGAAAACCTGCACGTAACATATTCCTTCCCTCCAGTTAGGTAGGCTCAGTTCAGAAGTTAGAAGTTGTTCCTTAATGCATCGGCACTCTAGTTTGCTACGTTCTGCATTGAAGAGATCAACCTTTTTTCCAGTGCTTAAGGAAGTCGATAAGCAAGCGGACACCGACACCGGATCCACCCTTCGGGATATAATCAAGCGACTCATCCAAAATGGCGGTTCCTGCAATATCGAGATGGATCCACTTGTAATCACCAATGAATTTCTTGAGGAACATTGCTGCAGTGATTGCCCCTGCCCAACGACCCCCAACATTCTTCACATCGGCGATGCTACTCTTGATAAGTTTCTCGTACTCCTCATACATGGGCAGCTGCCAGACACGCTCATACGTGCGTTCACCGGATACCTTAAGTTGATCCATAACGTCCTGGTCGTTGCCCATCATACCCGTTGCATAATGTCCCAGCGCTACAACGCACGCTCCAGTCAACGTCGCCAGGTCGATAACTAGCTCGGGTTTATATCTCGTTGCATAGGAAAGGGCATCAGCAAGGATGATCCTCCCCTCTGCATCGGTATTATCAACTTCTGATGTTTTGCCGTTGTAGTGTGTGAGAACATCGCCTGGTTTCATTGCAGCGCCTCCAAGGAGATTCTCAGTCCCTGGCACCAGTCCGACGAGATGCACGGGCAGCTTCAACTGGGCCGCGGCCTGCATTGTTCCAATTACAGCAGCAGCGCCCGACATATCCATTTTCATCTCACCCATCCCACCCGCTGGCTTGATTGATATTCCTCCTGAGTCGAACGTAACGCCTTTCCCTACAAGAACGACGGTAGGCATTCGCATCTTGCCTGCATTGTGTTCCATAATGATAAATCGTGGTGGGTTTACACTCCCCTGAGAAACAGCCAGCAGTCCACCCATTCCCAACTGCTTGATTTTTTTTTTGTCGAATACCCTGACTCTAAATTTGTTCCTTCGTGCTGAAGCTATTACACGCCTCGCCAGCGAAGCGGGATAGATTTCATTAGCTGGAGCATTTTCCAGGTCCCGTGCAAAATACGTCGCCTCACATACGACCTGCGCCTGTTTAAGCCCTTTGCTTACCTGTTTTGACCTCTTGACATCATTGCTCGCGATGATAACCTGTTTGAGAGTATTCTTATTCTCTGTGGAGGTGAGGTATTTGTCGAACTTGTAAACACCAAGCGCTGCACCCTCTCCCAATGCCTTTCCGACGCTTTCCCATTGATTCTCTCCAAGATCGACTCGCGCTTTAGCAAGCACTGCAGCATCCGGTTCCACTAGTCCCACCGACTTCGCTTTTGATGCTTGCGCAGTTTTTGCGCACGTCGCAGAAGCACGACGAAGCTTTTCCAGATTCAGTTTTTCTGATTTGCCGAGACCGACAAGCAGAAGTCTCTTTGCGAGGATCCCTTTCGGGTAAAGAAGTAGGGTTTCTTGTTCCTTCCCTCGAAAGGTGGCCGCTTTGAAAACGGCAGAAATGTCTTTCAAGCTGGCCTTGAGTTCAGCAATCTGTTTCTTGAAAACATCGTTATCCTCGAAAATGAATTGAGCAATTAGATCAGCCCTTGTTGTTCTTAGTGTACTACGTTGAGCGGTTAGTGTCACCATATCGGCGGCTTTCCTTCGAATTGTGGTTAACGTATTTTGCAGCTGCATTAAGTACTTGTGTTTTTACAAGCTCAAGGTTTCCGGTGTAGAGCCGTGCGCCGGCGGCATTCTTGTGTCCATTGCCGTTAAACTCCTTTGCCAGCTCGTTAATGGGAATGTCTCCCCTGGAACGGAAGCTGATTTTTATGCCGTTTGCTAGTTCAAGAAACAGGATGCCGGCAATGACACCTTTTACGTTCATTGGGTATACGGTGAAATTGTCTGTATCAACCTCGTTGGTTCTTGTTCTTTGGAGCGCCTCTTGAGTGACAGTAACATGAGCCAGCCTGCCGTCATATTCGGTTCTCAGGCTCGCCAATGTCTCACCAAGAAGTTGTATTCGCCCTGCTGACCACCGTTCATACACTTGAGCATAAATTCCCACAGGGTCAGCGCCACATTTGATAAGATGTGCTGCTATCTTGTGAATTTCTGAATCTACCCGGGGATACCGGAAGGATCCGGTGTCCGTCATGATGGCACAGTATAATCCCTGGGCGACAAGAGGAGAAAGATTACCGGCACTTGATTGAACAAGAAGCCGGTATATGATTTCTCCTGTAGATGTTGCGTCATCATCGATAACATAATAATTGGCAAACGGGGCCGGATCCAGGTGATGATCAATGCAGATTTTGATGGCTCTGCTCTCCAAGACGTGCTGCTTCATCGATCGTAATCTCTCCGGGTCATTCGTGTCCATGACGACAATGACATCGGCGTCCGAGACAGAGTCCTCTTTTTCGATGAATTGTTTTATTCGATGGTTGGGATCGAGAAACAAATACACTTCGGGTGTGGAACTGTGATTGAGGACGCTTACCTTCTTGCCGCGTTCGACCAGCCACTCAGCGAGAGCGGCTTCTGACCCGATCCCATCCCCGTCTGGGTTAACATGTGTCGTAAGGACAAACTTTTGATGGTTTTTGAAAAGAGGGGTTACTTCCTCAATCGCGGATTTCATTCATTTAGAAGTGGTTTGGTACAAAACGTCAGCCAATATACGGAATTACGGCACAACAAAAAAGGGAGGTTGTAACCTCCCTTTGTCAACTTGCGACCACAAATAATCCAACTATTGTACTATCCAGGTCTCATCGCCGTTCAACAACTTTTGCAGATCACCTATGCCTTTCTTGCTCTTTGCTCTTGAAATCTGGTTCTGCATCTCCTCCTCGTAGACGACACGCTCGGTCGCAAGGAACACACCCATCGCGCGCGGAAGATCCGGGTTGTGGATCATGTCTGAAAGGATGAACGCCAGGGTCGAATCTTTCTCGTCGTGAACAAGAAGATCGTTCACGGAGTACTTGCTGTCGTTAATACTTACAGCCTCTGGTGTGAAGCCATTAAGTCTGATACCTTTCTCTTTCTCCTTGCCGAACACCAATGGTTTCCCATGCTCAAGATAAACGACACGGTCGGGACGTGTTTCTTTCTCGGTAAATGTGAAAAACGCCCCGTCATTGAACACGTTACAGTTCTGGTAGATTTCCATGAAGGCAGAACCGTGGTGGTCTTCAGCCCGACGTACCATCGCCTGCAGGTGCTTGGGGTCCCTATCCATTGTCCGGGCGACGAACGTTGCGCCTGCTCCCAGGGCTAGCGACACTGGAACAAACGGATTATCAATGACGCCGTAAGGGGTTGACTTTGTTACCTGGCCCAGTATGGAGGTCGGAGAATATTGTCCTTTTGTGAGGCCGTAGATTTCATTGTTGAATAGAAGCACTTTCACGTTCACGTTACGCCTGAGCATGTGAATCATATGATTCCCGCCAATGCTTAAGCCGTCACCATCGCCGGTGGCAACCCAAACCTGAAGGTCCGGCTTGGCCATTTTCACACCGGATGCTATTGCAGTCGCACGCCCGTGGATTCCATGGATACCAAAAGTGTCCAAATAGTAAGGAAATCGGCTGGAGCAACCTATGCCGGAGACCATAACGTAGTCTTCCTTTTTGTGTTTGAATTCCGGCATCACCCGCTGAACCTGTGCTAGTATGGAATAATCACCACAACCAGGACACCACCTAACATCCTGGTCAGATTGGAAATCTTTGACCGTAAGCTTCACTTGTGCTACGGTATTTTTTCCTAACGTCTCAGCCATTTTCCCCTCCCACAATAGACTCAATTCTTTTTTCGATATCTTCAGAGCTCAGCGGCAACCCTCTTATCACATTGAATCCGACCGCCGGAACAAGGTACTTTGAACGGAGCAACGTGATGAGCTGTCCGTTGTTGATCTCTGGTACGAGGATATTCTTGAACTTGTAGAGTATCTCGCCAAGATTTCGCGGCATAGGATTCAAGAAGCGCAGATGAGTGTGTGACACTGAGATTCCCTTTTCTCTGGCAGCTTCGACCGCAGCCTTAATTGAACCGAAGGTGCTTCCCCAGCCAACAATAAGCAGGTCACCTTCCGAATCTCCATCAATAGTCTGAAGCGGAATGTCGTTGGCGATGCGTTCGATCTTAGCTGCGCGCGTTTTTACCATGAAGTCGTGGTTGTCTGGGTCATAACTGATGTTGCCAGTGATGTGCTCTTTTTCCAGTCCTCCGATCCGATGTTCGAGCCCGGGCGTTCCAGGCAACGCCCAAGGACGTGCCAGGGTCTGTTCGTCGCGCGCGTAAGGCTTGAATGTAGATGGATCCTTCGCAAACTCTACCGGGATTTCAGGCAGCTCGTCAACATTTGGAACTATCCACGGTTCGGCTCCGTTCGCCACATAACCGTCGGTGAGGCAGATGACAGGTGTCATGAACTTGATTGCGATGCGTGCGGCTTCGTACGCTGCTTCGAAACAGTCGGCGGGCGTTGACGCTGCGAGAACGCACAATGGAGCTTCACTATTCCGCCCCACCACAGCCTGAAGCAAATCACCCTGTTCTGTTTTGGTTGGCAAGCCTGTGCTTGGTCCTCCACGCTGAACGTCGATGACGACGAGCGGAAGCTCAAGCATTATTGCGAAGCCTAGCGCCTCGGTCTTCAACGCCATACCGGGGCCACTTGTTGTTGTCACGCCGAGTGATCCGGTATAAGCGGCACCAATGGCGGAGCAGATCGATGCGATTTCGTCTTCAGCTTGGAATGTCTTTACATCAAATTCTTTCAGCCTTGCGAGTTCATGAAGAATGTCACTGGCCGGGGTGATCGGATAACTGCCGAGAAACAGTTGGAGCCCCGCTTTCTTTGCGGCCGCGACAAGACCGATTGCAGTAGCCGTGTTTCCCATAATGTTCCGATACGTTCCGGGGGGGAGTTTTGCTGGCTTCACTTCATAACGCGTTGTGAAGATCTCCACCGTGTCGCCATAGTTATATCCCGCTTTCAAAACCCTAAGATTTGCCTCGGCAATCTGAGGATCCTTGCTGCCAAATTTTTCCTGAATGAATTTGATCGATTGGTCAAGGGGACGGTTGTACATCCAGTACATCAAACCGAGCGCGAAGAAGTTCTTCGTCTTATCCACGACCTTCGTAGAGAGGTTCATGTCAGCGAGGGCGTTGGAAGCCAGTTTTGAAATGGAGACTCTGAACACCTGGTAGCGGCTGAGTGAACCATTTTCCAGAGGATTTGATTGGATTCCGGCCATTTTGAAGTTCTTTTCAGTAAACGAGTCTTCATTGACAATAATGGTTCCTCCATCGTGCAGCATCTTCAGGTTTGTCACGAGTGCTGCTGGGTTCATTGCGACGAGAACGTCGCAAGTGTCGCCCGGTGTAAGTATATCAGTGCTGCCGAAGTGAATCTGAAATCCGCTTACGCCATAGGTGGTGCCAGCCGGAGCCCGGATCTCGGCAGGATAGTCTGGAAGAGTACTTAGATCATTGCCAAACACCGCTGCCGTATTTGTAAACTGTGTTCCGGCTAGCTGCATACCGTCGCCAGAGTCACCGGCAAAACGAATTGTTACGTCTTCTAAATTTTTGACTGTTTTTTCCATGATGAATACAGAATTAAGTCAAGTGTGAATATTCCGCGGAGCAACATGCCTGC
This sequence comes from Ignavibacteria bacterium, assembly GCA_027295705.1. GTDB lineage: Bacteria > Bacteroidota > Ignavibacteria > UBA10030 > UBA6906 > JAPUKJ01. The sequence continues at coordinate 25,365 of JAPUKJ010000222.1, forward strand.
ATGTAAATGATTTGCAAAACCTAGATAGGTTTCACATCCA
>JAPUKJ010000223.1 GCA_027295705.1 Ignavibacteria bacterium
CTTATCGTTGCAATTGTCGGGGCCGTGACCGGTCTGCTTGCTGATATTGTCGGTCTTGTGCAGAACTACATCAAGAAAATACTCGCTTACTCGACGATAAGCCAGCTTGGATATATGTTTCTTGCACTAGGTGTGGGGGCGTTTGCCGCTGGGCTTTTCCATGTTACAACCCACGCGTTTTTCAAGGCGCTACTCTTTCTCGGAGCCGGCGCCGTCATCCACGCGATGCACGAAGAGCAGAACATCCAAAATATGGGAGGTCTCAGGGGTCATCTGCCGATCACCTACAAGACATTCTTGGTTGGATCAATTGCCATCGCCGGCGTACCGCCGCTCTCCGGATTCTTCAGCAAAGATGAAATTTTGTGGAAAGCTTTTTCTTCTGGTGAGTGGATGCTCTGGCTGATGGGTCTGGTCGGTGCAGCCTTGACTGCTTTCTACATCTTCAGGCTTGTCTCGCTGACTTTCGAAGGGGATAGGCGCTGGAATGCTGGCACGCACCCGCACGAAGCTCCTTCAACGATGACGATTGTGCTGATCGTGCTTGCTGTGCTTTCCGTGATTGGTGGGTTTGTAGGTATTCCTGCGAGCCTTGGTGGTGGTAATGCCATTGAGCACTGGCTTGAACCAATTTTCGAGCGCGCTCACGACAAATTGGAATTAACGGGCCACTACGCCGACCCGATTGAATATGTGTTGATGGTTCTCTCCGTTGCAGTTGCTGTAGCCGGGATATTTATTGCGCGTATGTGGTACTTGCGGAACAAAGAAATTCCAAAGAAATTGGTGAGAAGGTTTTCGCTAACGTACAGAATTCTGCTGAACAAATATTATGTCGATGAGATCTATGATGCCACAGTTGTCACACCCACGGTTAAGGGTTCAGAAAAACTCCTGTGGAACGTGATAGATGATGGCATGATCGATTGGTTTGTAAATGCGCTGGCGAAAACCGTTGGCGGAACTAGCAAGGTCATGCGTTTGGTGCAAACCGGCATAACACAAAGCTATGTGTTTGTATTCCTTTTGGGTGTAGTTGCCATTATCGGTTGGTTGATTGCGAAATAAACTCATTATGACCCCATGAGTGAAGGATATATTCTCAGTCTGATTTTAGCTCTTCCATTTCTTGGCGCTCTCCTTGTCTCTTTGCTTAACAAAGAGTCAAGAAATGCAATTAGGATTCTTGGACTTGCCTTCTCGGGCGGTGCTTTCGTGCTTTCGGTGTGGCTCTTCATCATGTTTGACGGAGGAAACCCGGACATGCAGTTTGTGGAGAAGTATGCCTGGATTCCTGAACTTGACGTGTCGTACTTTGTGGGAATCGATGGCATTTCTTTGCTCCTTGTAGTGCTGACGACGTTTCTCACTCCTATTGCATTGCTCGCTTCGTGGGAGTCGATAGAGAGTAAGCTTAAGGGGTATGTTGCACTCATGCTGCTTCTTGAAGTGGGAACTCTAGGGGTTTTTATGGCCCTCGATCTGTTCTTGTTCTATGTATTCTGGGAATTCATGCTCATACCAATGTACTTCATTATCGGCATTTGGGGAGCAGCGGAGAGAATCTATGCTGCTATCAAGTTCTTTCTTTTTACGATGGCAGGTAGCCTGTTAATGCTGGTTGCGATAATCTGGCTCGGTTACTATGCATCAACACAGCCTGATGGTTTCTTCACGACCAACCTCCTCAAGCTATACGAAATTGCTCCGGGTATCCCGATGGGGATTCAATCATGGATGTTCCTTGCGTTCACGCTGAGTTTTGCTATCAAGGTTCCAATTTTTCCCCTCCATACATGGCTACCTGATGCTCACGTGCAGGCTCCCACGGCAGGAAGCGTCATCCTTGCAGGAGTGCTACTGAAAATGGGAACGTACGGTTTAGTTAGGTTCTGTCTGCCACTGTTTCCTTATGCGACCTTTACCTTTATGCCATACATTGCAGCCCTAGGCGTTATTGGGATCGTTTATGGCGCCTTGGTTTCAATGGTGCAACCAGATTTCAAGAAGCTCGTTGCATACTCGTCCGTGAGCCACCTTGGCTTCGTTGTGCTTGGGATCTTTGCCCTTAACGAGGAAGCGATGCAGGGCAGCGTTATCCAGATGATCAACCACGGGATTTCCACGGGGGCGCTCTTCTTGCTAATAGGGATGATCTACGACCGTCGTCATACGCATCTGATCAAGGACTTTGGGGGTCTAGCCAGGGTGATGCCGGTCTATGCAGCGTTTTTTATGATCGTGATGCTTTCGTCAATCGGGCTCCCGGGTCTCAATGGGTTCGTGGGGGAGTTCTTGATTTTGGTGGGTTCATTCAAATCAAAATATTTGGGTAGTCACTGGTTTGCAATTCTTGCAGCGACAGGTGTGGTTCTGACGGCAGTGTATCTTCTTTGGAGCTATCAGAGGGTGTTCTTTGGCAAACTGGAAAACGTTGCAAACCAGAAACTGAAGGATCTTTCAGTAAGAGAATGGGCTGTGCTCGTACCGGTTGTTGTGTTCATTGTTTGGATTGGTGTCTATCCGCATACCTTTCTGCAGAAGTCAGAACTAGCGTCAAAACAAATCGTCGAGCAAATTCAGGATGCCTGGAAAGGGTTTCGGGTGGCGAGTGCAGAGAGTATTGTTTCAACTGCCAGCGAAAGTGCCTCTAGATGACTCTGGGTCATTCCGGAGGCTGATTTTAGTATCAGCATTGATGTTCTTTGTTTGGTTCCCTTCTCGAATTCCCAAGGAGGATTAACAAGCTTCTTTCTTACGTATGTCAATTTCGTTTCAAGACGTTATCGCGACCGGTCCGATAACAGTAGTTTCGATCGTAGCCTTGGTTGTCCTCATTGTAGAGACGATCAGGGACAAGACTGAGCTGCTCACTTGTTGGATCTCAATTACCGGCTTGGTGCTTGCAATGATTGTCGCGTTCACTTCAATAGAGAATACGGGAACAGCGTATTCCGGCATGGTGAACACTGGTGGTTACGCAAATTTTTTTGCCGTTGTTTTTTGCATCGCCGGATTACTGAGTACCATGCTTTCAAAATCCTATATTCAGAAGGAGAACATCGAGCATGGTGAATACTATTTCTTATTGCTTCTAGCCGTGGTTGGTATGATGCTGATGGCCGCTGCAGCTGACTTGATTATTTTCTTTTTAGGCCTAGAACTGATGTCCGTTACATTCTACGTTATGGCAGGGTTTGTAAGGAAAAGGCAAGCAAGCAATGAAGCGGCACTCAAATATTTTCTCCTTGGTGCTTTTGCGACAGGATTCTTGTTGTACGGTATTGCGTTACTTTATGGGTCAACAGGTACAACCAACATTGAGTCGATCATCAGTCGAGCAGATATACTTCCTCCTAACACCACATTCTTGATTGGTTTAGGTTTGCTCCTGATTGGCCTGGCTTTCAAGGTCGCTGCGGTTCCTTTCCATATGTGGGTTCCAGATGTCTATGAAGGCTCGCCTACCACTGTGAGCGGCTTCATGTCTACCGGAGGGAAAGCTGCAGCTTTTTCCGCTCTGCTTCTCATCTTTGCCCCGAAACTTGTAAACCTCGTCGGGCCAATACAGGAGGTATTAGCTGTTCTCTCCGCGTTGTCTATGATTGTGGGAAACGTTATTGCCATTTCTCAAACCAGCATTAAGAGGATGCTGGCGTATTCAAGCATAGCTCACGCGGGTTATCTTCTCACCGGTGTAGTTGCAGCGAACGCCTCGGGCACCAAAGGTATTCTCTTCTACCTCATAGCATACACTGTCATGAATATCGGCGCCTTCGGCGTTCTATCGACTTTTGAGTCGAAGGATCGTCAAAATCTTACCTTCGACGATTACGCTGGCCTTTCGTCAAAAAAGCCAGTGCTTGCCGGCTTGATGGCTCTCTTCATGTTCTCGCTTTCAGGGATTCCTCCTTTTGCAGGATTCTTTGGCAAGTACTACGTCTTCGTAGGTGCCGTGGAGGCAGGCTATACTTGGCTGGCGATTGTTGGGGTACTAATGAGCGTAGTCTCGGTGTATTACTACTTGCGTCTCGTGGTTTTGATGTATTTCAAGGAACAGGCAGTAATCTCTGAACCCACTGTTTCTAGCCTCGGCCTCACAGCACTTGTCATCTCCGGTGTCGCGGTTGTTGAGCTTGGCATTTTCCCCTCCACAGTACTAAACATTATTGCAAACTTCTTCTAGGCATTACCAATGCAGCTCCTAGCCACGGCGGACCAAATGAAACAGTTCGACCGCGCTGCGATCAACAGATACTCTATCCCTGGCCTACTGCTGATGGAGAATGCCGGCCGTGCCTTTGTGGACGAATTGGAAAAGCATGCCGGCCCTCTCATCATGAAAAATGTAGTCGTCCTCTGCGGTAAGGGAAATAACGGTGGAGATGGCTTCGTTATCGCGAGGCATCTGGTCAACAGGGGTAGTATAGTCCGCGTCTTTCTGCTTTGCAAAAGACGTGAAGTGCAACGTGACGCAAAAACGAATCTTGGTATCCTGCTCAAGATTGTTGCGCGGAAAAAAGAATCAATAACTTTCAAAGAGATCGCGTCAATCCAATCACTCGCTGGATTGACTAATCTTGATATTATCGTCGACGCAATTTTTGGAACCGGTTTTGCTGGTCGAGTTCAGGGTTTGCACCTCCGCGTTATCGATTGGATCAATGCACAAAGAAAATTCGTCGCCTCCGTGGATATTTCCTCCGGTGCCAATGCGACCACAGGCGTGGTTGAGAACAAAGCTGTGAAAGCCAGCCTAACTGTTTCGATGGGATTGGCCAAGATTGGTCACTATGTAGGGAAGGGAGGAGAATATGTGGGGAGGGTGGAAGTTGCGGATATCAGCATACCTACATTTGTCTATCGGCCGGCGCGAGCCCAAGTGTACCGTGTTTTGGCATCAGATGTAAGAGAAATCTTGCCGAAGCGTCCCAGAACTGCACACAAATACAGTGTCGGCAAAATATTTGTGCTTGCGGGATCACGCGGATTCACAGGAGCTCCCTTCATGTGTGTGCAAGCGGCAATGAAGGCAGGCGCTGGTGCCGTCATTTTGGGAGTGCCAAAGTCTATCCACGGAGCGCTATTGAGAAAGGTTACAGAAGTAATGGTGACTCCCTTGGATGAAACATCAGAAGGGACTGTGTCAGCTAAGGCTGTTGAAGCCATTCGCGAAAAAATTCAATGGGCTGATGTAGTGGTCATCGGTCCTGGGTTATCACGCAATCCTGAAACTCAGGAGCTCGCTGTGGGTCTAATTCCGGAAATTATGAGGCCCGTGGTCATTGACGCCGATGGTCTCAACGCCGTGGCATCAGACATCTCTATCTTAAGAAGAAGGAGGCATGACACAATTCTCACTCCACATGTGGGCGAGTTGAGCAGACTACTTGGAGAGAGCGGAAATCAAATTGAACTGCATCGGGTAGAAATCGCGGGAAAGAGCGCGCAAAAACTGCGATGCACAATTGCGCTCAAAGGTGCTCCAACCGTTACAGGTACCCCAGGGGGAGAAACGTACGTGAACTCAACAGGAAATCCTGGGATGGCAACAGCTGGAACAGGGGATGTTCTGACCGGCATGATTGCAGGTTTAGTAGGCCAAGGCATGCCTCCTGAAAAAGCTACATACTCCGGAGTGTTCCTGCATGGAATGGCTGGTGATATCGCCGCCGAGAAGTTGGGGGAGCGAAGTTTGCTAGCACTTGACATTCTTGAGCACATACCGCATACATTCAAAGTGCTAGCGGGATCATGAGTTCTCTCCCACCCGGTCACGGGTTTATGCGATATCAGCTACCTGCAGTTCTGTGGGCCGTCATAATATTTGCTAGCTCCTCCTTACCATCCGACAGCCTTCCAAAAATTGGTATCCTCCATATTGACAAGGTTGCGCACTTCGTGGTCTTTTCGGTCTTGTGCATCCTCACCCACAGGGCAACAAAATTTCAGAATAGGTTTCCATTCCTTTCCAAGCACAGTCTTGTGTTCAGTATCCTCATTACTATTTTGTACGGCGCAATAGATGAAACACATCAGTACTTCGTCCCAGGTCGCGTAGCTAGCTGGATTGACCTCTCGGCGGATGCCGCGAGTGCTTTTCTCTATGCTGGGGTTTTCTGGCTTTGGACATGGGTGCGTGGATCTATTCAGCGGGAGAGCTAGCATATCTCAAATTTTTCAAACGGAACGTGATTTCCGTTGATTGATTTTGCGTGCCGAAATGGCTACCTTTTTTTATTGAAGTTTTCATTGATACATACAGACGGCAAAGGACGAGCAGGAGTTCTCGGTACCGATAGGGGTGACGTCCCTACACCGATGTTCATACCAGTCGGAACTCAAGGAGCTGTGAAGGCAGTTGAGCCCAGAGAACTGGAGGAGGTTGGTGCTCGCATCATTCTTGGGAATACTTATCATTTGTACCTTAGACCGGGAATTGAAATAATTGAGCGAGCTGGTGGGCTACACAGGTTTATGAGTTGGGCCGGATCAATTCTCACAGACAGCGGTGGTTATCAGGTTTACAGTCTTTCTGAGTTGAGAGAACTTACGGAGGAGGGTGTAAGCTTCAAGTCGCACCTTGATGGCTCGCTTCACTGTTTTACCCCCGAAAGGGTAATCGACATGCAACGATCACTGGGGTCTGATGTTATGATGGTATTGGACGAATGTGTGCCATATCCGTGCAGCGAACGATACGCAATTGACTCTAATTCTTTGACCATTAAATGGGCGGAACGTTGCAAGAGACAAATGCTTCGTGGGCAGCCCAAGTATAACGCGGACCAGGCGCTGTTTGCCATTGTACAAGGAGGTACATATCCTGTAATTCGGGAGAACTCCGCTCGTGCCTTGGTAGAGTTGGAATTTGACGGTTACGCGATAGGAGGCCTCTCAGTTGGTGAGCCACAGGAGATCATGTACAGTATGACTGAGATCTGTACTGAGATTCTCCCTGCAGAAAAGCCGCGCTACCTCATGGGTGTAGGGACACCTGAAAACATCTTAGAATCAATAGATCGTGGCATTGATCTGTTTGATTGTGTGCTGCCGACTCGCAATGGGAGAAATGCCGTGTTCTTTACACGGGAAGGGAAACTGAATATCAAAAATGCATCCTTCGCTGATGACTTTTCGCCGGTTGATGGCGCCTGCACTTGTTACACATGCAAGAACTTCTCGCGTGCGTATATTCGACATCTCTTCAAGGCGAGGGAAATCATGGCAATGCAGCTCGCCTCGATTCACAATTTGTCGTTCTATCTATGGCTGATCCGATCTGCCAGAGAGGCTATCCTCGAAGATAGGTACGGCGTGTGGAAGGCGGAGCGAATGGAAACCTTGTCTGCCGAAGTTGCAGACGCTGTGAGTTAATCCTAATTACGTATAGTTTGGAGGCCAAATTGAGTATTCTGCTTACAATTGCCATGTTTCCCCCTGAGGGGGGTGATGCTGGGGGTGGGCTTATGAGCACTCTCATGATGTTTGCCTTGATCATAGGCATTTTCTATTTCTTGATCTTGAGGCCACAGCAAAAACGACAGAAAGAGCGCAAACAACTGCTGGAATCGGTCAAAAAAGGGGACAGGATTATCACTGCTAGTGGTCTTCATGCAACAGTCTCGGGCCTAGACGAGAAGACCGTGCTGCTTCAAGTAGCGGATCATATGAAGATGAAATTTGAACGCTCGGCTGTCGCGACTATATTAAGAGAGGGAGAAGTAGATAAAGCAGCAAAAAGTAAGACAGGATGACTAATGCGGGAAGTTTAGATGACCTCACATAGACGAGAGACGCACGGTCTTAGTATTGATGAAGCGATTCAGGATATCAAACAAGGCAGGATGGTCATCGTCGTCGATGATGATAACCGAGAGAATGAAGGAGACTTCATTTGTGCTGCTGAATTTGTCGATGCAGGCGTTGTGAATTTCCTTGCCAAGCATGGTAGAGGAATCATATGTGCTCCAATACTTCCTGAACGAGCACGAGAACTTGGTCTCGACCCTATGGTGGAGAGCAATACATCACTACACGAAACTCCGTTTACTGTTTCGGTGGACTATATTCACGGCACAACTACGGGGATTTCTGCATCTGATCGTGCCACAACGATTCGCGCGCTTATCGATCCAAATACAAAGGCAAGCGACCTTGCGAGGCCAGGCCATATCTTTCCCTTGCGAGCACTCGAAGGGGGTGTTCTGAGGCGCACAGGGCACACCGAGGCTGTTGTTGACTTATGCAGGTTGGCTGGACTTTATCCGGCTGGTGTGCTTTGCGAAATCATGAATGAGGATGGGAGTATGGCACGAGTGCCGGATCTAAAGAAGATCGCGAAGCAGTTCCACATGAAGATTATCACCGTAAGAGATCTGATCGAGTATCGCATGATGCGAGAGAAGCTCGTCCAGCGGATAGTGAGTACGAGACTTCCAACCATGTATGGTGAGTTCCAGATTCATCTCTACAGAAGTGAAACTGATAGCAAGGAACACCTTGCTCTTGTCAAAGGAGAAATCCAGCCAGACAAACCAGTACTTGTCCGCGTGCACTCGGAATGTCTAACCGGGGATCTGTTTGGGTCGCTCCGCTGTGATTGCAACGAACAGCTCATATCAGCAATCAAGATGGTTGAAAGGGCAGGACTCGGTGTTGTGTTATATATGCGGCAGGAGGGACGTGGGATTGGATTGGTGAACAAACTGAAGGCGTACAGTTTACAGGATGACGGATTGGACACAGTGGAAGCCAATGAGAAGTTGGGCTTCCGTCCTGACCTGCGGGATTATGGTATTGGCGCGCAGATCCTGCGTGACCTTGGAGTAACGAAGATGCGACTTCTTACAAATAATCCTAAAAAAGTTGTTGGTCTTCATGGCTATGGTCTTGATATTGTTGAGCGAGTACCACTGGAAATGGACCCGAACCGAGTGAACGCGCGTTATCTGATGACAAAAAGAGATAAACTTGGACATTTGATTCTTGTAGATCCAAGGAAGACGGCGGAATGAATTCATGGAAGCCAGTTTGGTTCGAAGGCGATGGTTTGGCTAAAGATTCTTTTTACTTGCTTTTCTCAGACCTGTTTTCTTAATTATACATAGTTGTGATGTTCTGCTAAGAACTTCTAGCCACCATTCGCGTGAGCGGATGATGGCTATTATTTTTGTCTCAATATTATTTGTGTTCGCACATATGTCTACAAATTCAAAAGTTGAACCCGTATATTTGACGCGTGAGCGGCTGGTGGAGCTTGAGCAAAAGCTGCGCGAGCTGAAAACTAATGGTCGCAAAGTAATGGCACAAAAGATTGCTGATGCTCGCGGACATGGCGACCTTTCTGAAAATGCGGAGTACGAAACTGCAAAGGAAGAGCAACAACAGCTCGAATTGAGAATATCAAAGCTTGAGAATACCCTCTCGAGGACAAAGCTCATCGAAGCCAAAGATTTGCCGAACGACAAAATCTACATCCTCAGCAAAGTTAAATTGAAAGATCTGAAGACGAATGACAGCTGTGAATACCTACTTGTTTCTCCGGAAGAAGCAAACTTTGAAGAGAATAAGATCTCTGTCACATCGCCCATTGGGAAAACTCTCCTAGGAAAGACCAAAGGTGAATCAGTTGAGATCAAGGTTCCCGCCGGCTTATTGAACTACCAAATCATTGACGTCAACAGATAGCTTTCACGGTTCCCCCTTTCCCATATCTTTCTCCAAGTCCTTCTCTGACATGAACTTGTGCCCGACTTTTGAAGTACGGCCGAACCCCCTTGCTGGAACATGCAATATTAGCGGAGTGATTTGGGCGCGCAAAACCTAAGTTGGCATCTCTAGGCAAGCATGGAGCTGGATTTACAGTTTCCGAACAATTATGTGGAAAAAGCGTTGTTGAATCCCAGCGGCGATCATGAGACAATTTTGGAGAGCACCCGTGGAAGTTCCAACTGACGTTGGAAATGCAACGCGAGTGTATCCTTATTGAGAAATCGGATATCCATGCGGAAAGAACGAATGGGCTAGGCTGGTTCGTTGAATTCGAAATTGCTAATAACAGTATAATGGAATCAAGGCACGGCTGACGAGTGTGGTGCAACATTGATGTTCAGAGGTGCATGTAATGAAGAAACAACTGTATTCTGTCCTTATTTCAGCGAAAGAATCTGTTTTGAAGTATTGACTTTGAGTGTTGGTCGGAGTATATTTT
>JAPUKJ010000224.1 GCA_027295705.1 Ignavibacteria bacterium
ATTGCCATGCGCAGCCAATCCCTGGTCACCGACTATTTGATGCGCAAAGCCACCACCGGCACCGCCGGCACCAATGGCCGGCCCGACGCCAATTCCCTCGATCCCTTCAACGTCGGCGCGCTGCACACGTAATTGCGCGACGTGGTCTTCGACCCCAACCAAAGAGGACCGAAGCTCTTCGTTGGTGAGACGAACGAGCTCATTAACCGTAAGGCGAAGACGGCCCTCGCGAAGGGGCTTGTTCCAATTATTTGCGTCGGTGAAACGCTTGACCAACGAGAACACGATGTGACGGAACAAATCATTAAGAACCAAATCAAAGGAGTCTTGGGGGGGCTTTCCTCATCTGATGTGGAACGCGCAATTATTGCCTATGAACCTGTGTGGGCAATAGGGACTGGGAGAAATGCGACGCCAGTCCAGGCGCAAGAGGTGCACCAGCTCATAAGGAAGCTTATAGCTCGAGAATACAGTTGGACTGTAGCCGAGAAAGTTGTTATTCAATATGGGGGAAGTGTGAAGCCTGACAATGCACCAGACCTTCTGGCTCAGAGAGACATTGATGGTGCTCTTGTCGGTGGTGCTTCCCTAGAAGTAGATTCCTTCGCGTCTGTCGTAGGTGCCTGCTAGCGAGTAAGCCTTGGCGCCGTGAAAACATCATGAGTTGTGGGTAATCCCCCTATTGTTTCCCTTAGTTTCCATTGCTTTCCCCCTTGTTTATGCTTATATTTGAAGGAAATAGGTTCTAACTCTCCCCAGCAAAAAGACGTTAGTTGCCGAGAAAAACTCCCAAATTGAGCTGTTACTTGGTTGTTACATCGGTCCTCAAATACTTAGCCATCCTTGCGGTTTCAACTGCCTTCTTGCCCCACCCTTCAATAGCTCAGTATCGTTTTCTTGAGAATGGCACTCCTTTGAACCGTGGCTCAGATTCGGGCTTCTTGCTGGATACGCCAACAAGAGCTAAGATCGACCTCTCTGGAGTGTGGAACTTCACTGTAGAAAATGGTCCATCAGGAACCGTAAGGGTTCCAAGCGCTTATGACTTTGTTGGCAGGGTCACGTTTGAGCGCAGATTTGAGGTGACGGTTGAACAACTTGACAACTTTCGGTTTCATTTTGTCATGTTTGGTGCCAATTATAATTGTGAAGTGTCCCTGAACGGAGATTTCATTACAAACCACTCGGGAGGATACACTAGCTTTGTCCAACCTATACCTGAGAATACCATTCAGGTAGGAGCGGAAAATGTTGTAAGGGTGGTCGTCAACAATCAGCTTGATCCGCAGACAACGTTGCCTCTGCGTTCTCAGGTATGGGGGTGGAGAAACTATGGCGGAATACTTCGTGATGTCTTCATTCTAGCGACGCCGAAACTGTTCATTAAGGATGTCGTAGTGGATTCGGATTTATCACGTGACCATTCCTCGGCGACGCTGGTTGTTAACGCCCTAATTGAAGGAAAGGAGGAAGCTGCGTCTGAGCCGGCCAAGAGCTCTGGGAAAGGCGCGAAGTTAGCGTTCTACGTCGCCATAATCGACAAGGTCTCTGGGGGATCCGTAAGGGAAAGCCGTCCAGTTCCTTTGGTCTGGAAGGACAATGAATGGGAAACAGCGCGGGCTGAACTCACAATTAAGAATCCGAAATTGTGGAGCCCGGAAGCCCCCGAACTCTACCTTCTCAAGTGTTACATTGTGCGAATTCAAGGGAAAGAGGTTAATATCATTGACGAATATGATCTCAATCAGGGGCTTCGAACTGTGGAGGTAACCAGTGGTGATATAATGCTTAACGGTGACCGGCTCGTGTTGAATGGAGTTATCTGGCACGAGGACCACCCATTATGGGGCAGTGCGATGACCTATGAAGACTTGGAGAAAGATGTCGTCTTGATGAAAAAGCTTGGTGCTAATGTTGTACGCTTCGGCAATCATCCTCCTCATCCGTACATGCTCAACCTGTGCGACCGCTATGGCTTGATGGCCATGGTGGAGCTGCCGGTTGTGAACATACCGGCGAAAGTTCTCGAGCAGAAGTTCTACCTTGATCTTGCCTCTGCCATGATGAAAGAGATGATTACGCGTGACAAGGATCATCCCTCGGTTCTGGCGTGGGGAATCGGTGATGGGTTTGAATCGTCTGCGCAATCATCGCGGGTTTTTGTGGAATCCCTCGTACGTTTGGCGAAAGATCTCGATAACAGGCCTACCTATTTCGGATCAAGGATGCTGGGAAACGATCTTTGCAGCGATCTGGTGGATATCGCAGCAGTTAACGTATATACAAATGATCTGCGGTCGTTCACGAAACAACTTGAGGACTGGAAGAACAAATACACTAACCAGCCTGTAATAGTCTCGAAGTTCGGTACCGAGGTTCAACAAGACAATCGAAACGGTTACAGCGATCCACTATCGTATGAAGCTCAAGCCCGCTTTTACATTCAACGCTTCAGCACGATCAAATCGTTGAACTATGATGGTGCAATCCTCTGTTCATTCAATGACTGGAAAGGAGATCGCCCTGCACTGACGGTCAGCACAGGCGATCCTTGGATGCACAGCATGGGCTTGGTCAACTATCAACGGGAGAAACGTGTAGCGTATGATGCCGTCCGTTCTATCTTCCGCGGAGAACGATTTGTTGCTCTGCCAAGCGGTAACTATACCGCAAGTGCTCCTGTTATCTACGTCCTCAGCGGTCTCGTAGTCCTCATCGGAGTGGCGTATTTCTACAATGCTAACCGTCGTTTCCGAGGAAACCTTCATCGGTCAATGATGAATTCCTATAACTTCTTTGCAGATGTTCGGGATCAGCGAATTGTATCGATACTCCACAGTACGGCGCTCGGTATCGTTGTCTCGGTCGCGACAGCAATCGTCGTGTCCAGCATTCTTTATCATTTCAAGAATAGCTGGGTGTTCGACAATCTGCTTTCATTCATTTTGGTAGATGACAGCTTGAAAGAGAGTGTCGTTCATCTGATTTGGGATCCATTGAGCTTTATTGGGTACTTTTCTGTTATTTTCTTTGTAATGCTACTGGCAATATGCACTCTTGTATTTGTTTTGTCGCCATTGTTCAAGAGGCGCATATATCCTTTTCACTCTTATAGTGTAACGATGTGGGCAACTCCACCTCTTCTTGTACTTATCCCTATTGGAATGATCCTATTCAGAGTAATGGAAAGTGATGTGTATGTTGTGCCATCGCTAATTGTGGTTGCCGTGTTGCTCATATGGGTTCTGCTGCGTCTATTGAAGGGTGTCTCAATTATTCTTGACGTATACGTTGCCAAAGTGTATCTAGTTGGCTTTTTTTCTGTTACCGGTATCCTCGCACTTGCGTATTTCTATCTTGAATATACTCAGTCGGCGTCGATCTACTTGTCTTTTATGTATAACATTGTGAGCACCTCGCAGTAACTTACTACAACAAATCGGGGCTTTTGTGTATCTGTCAAAACTGGAAATAATTGGGTTTAAATCCTTTGCACAAAAGGTGAATCTAACTTTTGACGATGGTATATCCGCGATTGTCGGGCCAAATGGTTGTGGCAAAACCAACATCGTTGATGCGATTAGATGGGTGCTGGGAGAGCAGCGGTATAGTGCTTTGCGAAGTGAGAAGATGGAGGACGTGATATTCAATGGGACTAAGTCGCGAAAGCCGTTGGGTATGGCAGAGGTATCCCTGGTCATCGAGAACACAAAGGGGATCCTTCCGTCGGAGTACTCGCAAGTGACGATTGGGCGTCGTCTGTACCGATCTGGTGAGAGTGAGTATCTTCTCAATAAGACACCGTGTAGACTCAAAGACATCATCGATATCTTCATGGATACAGGCATGGGTGCCGATGCGTATTCCGTGATCGAGTTGAAGATGGTCGAGACGATCCTCAACGAAAAAACTGATGAACGTCGTCGACTGTTTGAGGAAGCGGCGGGGGTGACCAAGTATAAGCACCGACGCAAGTCTGCATACCGTAGGCTAGAAAGTGTGCAGGCAGATCTCGTTCGCGTAAACGACATAGTGAGTGAGGTTCATAAGGCTGTAAACTCTCTCGAGCGGCAGGCAAAGAAAGCTGAACACTTTAATAGAGCAAAGGCTAGATTAAAGGAGTTCGAGGTTGACCTGATGGAACGTGAGTACTCTCAGTTTATTTCCCGCATGAAGCCACTCGAAGAACGGTTGGGGAGACTAAACGAAGACAAGCATCTCATCGACATTGACCTGTCGAAAGAGGAAGCACACCTGGACTCCCTCCGGGGTAGGTTGAGCGAAGTGGACAAACGTTTTATTGAAGTCCAGAGGGAAGTTAGCGAGCAGGCAGGTGGAGTCAATCGGGTGGAGCAAAAGAACTTGATCGCGATCGAGCGCAACAAAGCACTGCAGGATAACATAGAGCGGTTTGAGGCCGAGAAAAGGGAACTGAAAACTGAAGTGACTAAGTTGGAGGGACTAAAGACAAGCCTGCATCAACGCAAAGGCGAACTAGAGGTTGAGCAGGGCCAACTGGCTGCTGAACTGGACCAGAAAGGATCGGATTTGCAAGAGGCCGAGTCCCGGCTAAATGCAAAGAAAGCTACGCTTCAATCGCTCAACGAGCGAACGATTGCTCTCGTTCATGACGTTGCTCAGAAGCAAAGCGCGCAGGACTATATGAAAGGGCGAGTTGAAAACCTTAACAGTCGATCGGTACGGGCTACGGAGGAGAACTCGGCGTACGAAAGTGAAGTGATTCGCATTGACGAAGAGATTGCAAAACTGTCACTGGAAGATAAACGTCTTCGTCGAGCGCTCACCGAAGGCGAAATGCGATATTATGAAGCCGAAGCCAAGAGAAAAGAATTAAGTGGCAGAATTGCCAAGCTTAACAGCAAGGAAGTTGCTCTTCGAAGCGAGATAGCCCAGAGATCAGCAAAGGTGGATTTTCTCAAAGGACTCATTGAGAGTGGCGAAGGTTTCTCAGAGGGTGTCCGATTTCTCTCCTCATCGGACAAATGGGCTCCATCCCGACATATGACCGTCGCAGATGCTGTTTTGGCCGAGGAAAAGTTTCGAACTGCAATTGAAGTTGCGCTGGGAGAGTCTCTGCGCTTTATTATAGTAGAGTCTGTCGAGGATGCTGAGCGAGGAATCGCGTTGCTGAAACAGGGAAAGCACGGAAAGGCGACCTTCGTTTGTCTTGATCGCGTGCCTCGGATCGCCACACGGCTAAGCATTCCGAAGATGGCAGGAGTGTATGGTTGGGCAACTGAGTTGGTAACAATAGAGCCTACATACACACAACTTTTCCAATTTCTTCTTGATGGAACTTTGATCGTCGAAGACATGGCAACCGCTACCGAGCTAAGTGGAAGGATTGCGGGGATTCGCTGTGTAACCCTCGATGGAGAATTTGCAACAGGTGTTGGCGTCACAAGGGGTGGCAGCATGCGGAAGGACGAAGGCGGCACTATTGGAAAGCAAGCTCAGATTGAGGGTCTGCAGCATGAGATAAGTCATCTCGACGAACAGCTAGCATCACTCCGAACTTCTCAGGAAGAGGTAACCCGAGAACACGATACTATTGAACTCAAATCCTTTGGCGAGGCGGTGAAGAGCATTGAGAAGGAGATGAGCAGTGTGGAGATGCGTATTGCGCAGCTTGAGTTTGAGAAGCGACATTCGCGTGATATCATTGCCAAAAACAAACAAGAGCTCGAAACATTATTGAGCAGTGCAAAGGAATACTTGGCTGAGATTGAAGTGGGGATTCCGAATCTGGAGAACCTCAAGAAAGAAAAGGCCGAAATAGAACAGAGTATTGCTGCTGTATCTGTGGACCTCGTATCATTAGAGAGTGAATGGAACGAACGCTCGAAAGTCGTGAATGACCTGGGCATTAAGATCGTGGCCCTCAAAGGGGAGTATCAAAACGTGCAAAGCGACTTGAAGCGTGCCGAATCAGCATTTGACGACACTAACTCTCTTCTAGTGAGACGTGAAAGTGATATCCAGAGGGCATTGGCGGATATATCACTTTCGGAAGCTGGCATGAAGGAGAATGCCCTTGCACTGAGTAAATTGAGTGAAGAGTTGAATACTCTTCAGGCGCAAAGGTCAGCTATAGAGGACGAATCCGCTCAGGTGCGCGCAGAGATTCACCGTATTGAACAGAAGATCAAAGACGAGCGTCGTCGTCATGATGACTCTCTACAAGCTGTTCATGATCTAGAATTGAAGATCGCAGACCTGAAGGCTAAGGCCGACCACATTAAAGCACGGGCCCTTGAGGAATATGAAATATCGATTGAGCTCAAAACGTATCCGGATGACGAATTCGTCGACTTTGCTGCTCTCCGCGAGGAAATTCAAGCACTCCGCCAGAGATTGAAATCGCTTGGCAACATCAACTTTGCCGCATATGAGGAGTACACTACTGAAAAGGAACGATTCGAGTTTCTTACTTCACAGCGTCAGGATCTTCTTGAGGCGGAGAAAACACTTATTTCTACCATCGAGGAAATCGACTCAACTGCCCAGAGAAAATTTCTTGAGACGTTCAGCTTGATACGGACAAACTTCATCGAGACGTTCAAAAGTCTATTCGACCCTGGAGATGAATGCGATCTGAGGCTAGAAGATGGCGTTGACCCGCTTGAGGCGCAGATAGAAATCATTGCGAAGCCGCGCGGCAAGCGTCCGACATCTATCGACCTACTCTCAGGTGGGGAAAAGTCGCTCACTGCGACCGCACTCCTCTTTGCAATCTACCTTGTGAAGCCGAGCCCGTTCTGTATCCTTGATGAAGTCGATGCACCTCTCGATGATGCGAACATAGACAGGTTCACGCGTATCCTCAGAAAGTTCTCCAACAACACACAGTTTATCGTTGTTACTCACAACAAGCGAACTATGGAGGCAGCGAACGCGCTCTACGGTGTGACGATGGAGGAAGAGGGTGTCTCGAAACTTGTTACCGTAAGGTTCAACCAGGGTTCCGAGGTCAGGTCGGCAGCATTGGTCTCCGGATGAATATGGCGCTGAAGTTCTTTGTCGATTTCGATGGGACAATTACCCAGGATGATGTTGGAAATGCCTTTTTCTTGAAGTTTGGGGGCACACAGTGCGACGAACTCGTCCGGGAATATAAAGAAGGGAAAATCTCTGCCGTAGATTGTTTTCGGGGAGAGGTCGCGGCCGTCGGAACGTTAAATAAAAATGAGTTTGATCAGTTCGTTCAGAATCATCCGATCGATGTTGGCTTCAAGGAATTTGTCTCCTTCTGCAGAGCCAGGAATATCGAGTTTCATGTGGTGAGCGATGGCCTTGACTACTACATCTGTAGGATTTTGTCGGCCAACGATATCCAAGACATTTCGTATTTTGCCAACAAGGTTCAGCTGCACTCTGAAGACGGCGGCGAGATTTGCAGTGTTGATATCCAGTTTCCATATACAGATGCAGAATGCACCAGGTGCGCATGCTGCAAGCGGAATATCATGCTAACTCATGCCGGGGAGGAAGATGTTATCGCATATGTTGGCGAAGGATATTCCGACCACTGTCCAGCGCAATACGCCGACATTGTATTTGCAAAGGAGGATCTGCAGAAATTCTGCCAGCAAAAGAACATTTCTTACTACCTGTACGACACTTTTCATGATATTGTGAAGCGATTGGAGAAGCTCTTAGTCCCACGCAAAGTCTTGCGCAAACGTCGTCGGGCGGAGTTGATGAGACGAGCGGTGTTCATGCAAGAGTAGAAGTGTAGCCCAATCATATCTCACTCATCGAAAGTAAATGGGAACTCAACGAAGCGATATGCAAAGACTAACCTTCAAATACAGGAGCTACACACCCATACCATTCCTAATTATCATCGTGGTTGTTGCCGAACCGACGTTGCCGAGTCTTGTGATCGGACTGCTCATCGTCATTGTGGGAGAGAGTGTTCGCTTCTGGGGTGTGTCGATTGCAGGAAGTGAGACTCGAACGACGAGGATGGTCGGCGGATCGCATCTTGTCACAAGCGGACCTTTTGCCTATGTACGGAATCCGTTATACGTTGGGAACATCATGGTGTATGTCGGCATCGGTGTGATGTCGATGGCGTTGTTTCCATGGCTTTTGATCATTGCTTGTCTATGGTTTTATGTTCAGTATCGGTTGATCGTAGCCTGGGAAGAAGAATTCCTTCTCCAGCGTTTTGGTGCAGAGTTTGCTGACTATCAGAAACATGTAAGGAGATTTCTTCCTCGAATGACGAAGTATGTTCCTTCTGCTCCTGCACCGAGAACTATGAACGCGCAAATAGGGTTGACCTCTGAACGGCGAACTCTTCAGGCAATTGCCCTTGTTACGTTGATGGTAGTCACCGTCTACGTCGTCCAACACTGGCAGTTGTGATCCGATGGTTGACCGGGTGATGATGATTGCTGGTGAGGCTTCGGGAGATTTGCACGGTTCAGGTGTCGTGCGAGAACTGAAAAGGCGGGTTCCATCGATCGATGTTTTCGGGATGGGAGGTGACAAGATGGAGGCCGAAGGGATGGAGTTGATCTATCATATGAGCAGTCTCTGCCTCATGGGCTTTGTTGAAGTTTTGAAAAACATTCCGATGATCAGGTCTGTGGAGCAGAAGCTTGAGCGTCTATTGGAGCAACGCAAACCGGCGGTTGTGGTGTTGATTGACTATCCAGGATTTAACCTTCGTTTCGCACGGAAAGCAAAGGAGCATGGCGTAAAGGTGCTCTATTACATTAGTCCCCAGGTGTGGGCCTGGAACAAGGGCCGCGTAAAGAAGATGAAGCGTGTTGTGGACAAGATGGACGTTGTGTTCCCTTTCGAAGTTGATATCTACACGCAGGAGAATATTGATGTGGAATTTGTTGGACACCCCCTAGCTGAAACCCTGCGTTCCTCATGTTCGCGAGAGAGCTTTTTTCAGAAGCATAAGTTCAATGTTAGCAATAAATTGCTGGGCCTGTTTCCCGGGAGTCGCCCGCAAGAGATCAAAGACATTCTTCCGACTCTGGTCGCCGCAGCATCGAAGTTGCAGCGAATACACAGTGTCCAGGTGGCCATCGGTGTTGCCCCAAATCTTAGTTTAGACCTTTATAACCGCTTCACCCGAGGGGACTGCTCAATTACACTCATTGAGAATGGCACCTATGATCTGATGGAGCATTCGGATGCAATTATCGTTGCGTCTGGTACAGCAACTCTTGAGAGCGGGTGGTTTGGTACCCCAATGGTCGTGGTTTACAGAACATCTCCTGTGACGTACTTCATTGGGAGGTTGCTGGTGAATGTTCCGCACATTGGACTTGTTAACATCGTTGCAAGAAAGCCAGTAGTGCCCGAATTTGTTCAGCATGAGATGAATCCCGAAAATCTCGTTAATTCTGTAAGCCGGATACTCCAAGATGAAGCGTATGCGCAGGCGATGAGGACAGAACTTTCAATCGTTAAGAAGAAGCTTGGTGCCCCGGGAGCATCAGGTCGTGTGGCCGATGGGATTATCGCACTGGGGCAAGCAGCGTGAGATACTGCACGCAAAATTTCTGTTCGACAATGATCCGTAAGCAGGTTCTTGTCTGAAGGGGCGGATCTTAGATTGATGCTGATGATAACGAAGGAATTGCCATATGAACTATGGTTTCCGGAAAACAGCTGGACAGGCTTGAACGTTGAGCCGCCGATCACAATGACCAGAGCGTTGCTTCCGTTCTCCTGGTTGTACGCATCATTGATGATTTGCCGCAACAAGGGATTTGATTGGGGGCTGATAAGATCTGAAAGAATGGGAGTTCCTGTCATCTCAATTGGCAACATAACTATGGGTGGGACAGGAAAAACACCCCTTGTGGAATATGTCGTGCGACGGTGTCTTGCCAAGGGTAAACGAGTGGCGATAGTCAGCCGCGGTTACAAGCGTGCGTCGAAAGGAGTAGTAGTCGTTTCGGATGGGAGAACGGTGCTTGTTGATGCGCGCCAAGGTGGTGATGAGCCGGTTCAAATGGCGCGAAAGTTTCCGCAGGCTATGGTCGTTGTTGGTGAGCGGCGGGTTCGAGCAGCAAAGGTAGCTGCTCAGGGGCTTGGGGCAGAAGTGGTGGTACTCGATGACGGGTTTCAACATCGTCACCTGCAAAGGGATCTTGACGTAGTCGTACTGGATTCTACAAGAGATGTTACTGTCGAACCGATATTTCCTGTTGGACGGAGACGCGAGCCGCTGTCCGGGTTGCAGAGGGCGGGAATAGTGGCGCTGTCAAAAGTCGGGCTGAATTCACATCCCGTCGATTGGACGGCAAAGCTGAACCATTGGTATTCGGGCCCGGTGATCAGGTACCAATACAAAACTGACATGGTGTTTCAAGCATCTAATCACGCTTCATTGCCTATTGAACACCTTAGAATGAAGCCGGCTCTGGTGTTCAGTGGGATTGGGCATCACAAGGGGTTTATTGATCAGCTGGAAAGCATGGGCGTTCCCGTCAAGGCTGATGTAAGATTTTCGGACCATTACATGTACACGTCCGGAGATGGACAAGTACTAATCAAAAAGATGGACCAATCGAACTCGGAAGTTTGCATTACTACTGAAAAAGACATGATGCGTTTGATGGCAAACCCGGAACTTGTGGAAACATTCTTGAACGTTCACCGGGTGTATTACACGCGGATTTCGGTGGACATTGTGGATGAAGAAGACAGGTTCCTCTCCATGATCGACGCGTGCGTCGAGAAAAAAACCGCCTAGTTCTTGATGCAGCGCATCGAGACGAGGAGCCCGCTTAGGAGTTGGGAGGTTCGCTAATGTCGGAGAAAAATACAACTTATTGACTGAACCAGAATTAAACCAGGAAAGAAGATGAAGAAGTACATTTATGTTTTCGTGAAAGGGAAAGCAGATGGCCGAGCGGACATGAAGGGTCTTCTGGGAGGAAAGGGGGCCAATCTTGCTGAGATGACGAGGATCGGGTTGCCGGTCCCGGCCGGGTTTACGATTTCAACGGAAGTCTGTACGCATTACTATGCAAACAAGAGAAAATACCCGAAGGCGCTGCAGGTACAAGTGAAACAGGCGTTGAAGAAGGTGGAAATGGCTATGCATGCAAATCTTGGCGATGTGAATAACCCTTTGCTCGTCTCGGTGCGTTCAGGGGCCCGCGCGTCAATGCCCGGTATGATGGATACTATTCTTAATCTTGGCTTGAACGACGCAGTTGCGGAAGGGCTGGTTAGAAAAACTCATAACCCTCGTTTTGTCTATGACTCATACCGCCGGTTTGTCCAGATGTATGGAGACGTTGTTCTCGGCCTAAGAACTCAGCACAAGGATGAGATTGACCCATTTGAAGCAATTATCGAGCAGAAGAAGAAAGAAAAAGGGGTTCGCCTCGATACCGAGCTTACTGCTGATGATATGAAAGAACTCGTGAGGTTGTTCAAACAAGCGATAAAGGACAAAACAGGCAATGATTTTCCTCAGCAGCCAATCGCACAGTGGTGGGGAGCGATTGGAGCGGTGTTTGAGTCATGGAATAATGAACGGGCCATTGCGTACCGCAAGATGTATGATATTCCTGAATCTTGGGGAACCGCAGTAAACATCCAGTCGATGGTGTTTGGAAATATGGGAGAAGATTCCGGAACTGGTGTTGCCTTTACGCGGGATGCTGCAAGTGGAGAGGACACCTTCTATGGTGAGTACCTTATGAACGCTCAGGGTGAAGATGTGGTTGCGGGAACTCGTACACCCCTGCCTATATCAAAGCTCGCCAAGCAAAATCCAAAGATCTATAAGCAGCTTGAAAAGATCCGCAAGACATTGGAAAAACATTATCGTGAGATGATGGATATCGAGTTCACTATTCAGCAGGGAGAGCTCTACCTGCTGCAGTGCCGTGTTGGCAAGCGGACGGCATTTGCCGCAATTAAGATTGCTGTTGATATGGTGGGCGAGAAACTCATATCCGAGAAGGAAGCGTTGAGAAGGATTGAACCGGAACAACTGAATCAGTTACTTCGGCCCGTGTTTGACCGAGCAGAAAAAGAAGCCGCTATCAAAGATGGCCGGATGCTTGCAAAGGGGCTAAATGCCGGTCCCGGTGCTGCGACCGGTCGAGTCGTATTCAACGCACCCGACGCTGAGGAGTGGAAGAAGCGCGGAGAGCATGTTATTCTTACACGCCTCGAAACATCCCCCGAAGACATAAAAGGGATGGATGCATCGGAAGGTATCCTTACTGCACGAGGAGGCATGACTTCTCACGCTGCTCTTGTTGCTCGGCAAATGGGTAAGGTGTGTGTTGCGGGTTGTTCTGCACTTGAGATTGATCATGGTGCCCACACAATCTCGGTTAATGGAAGGGTTGTTAGAGAAGGTGATTGGATCTCGCTCGATGGCTCTACCGGTGAAGTGATCGATGGGAAAGTGGCAACAAGACCCTCTGAAATACTGCAGGTACTGCTTGACAAAACGCTGTCCCCGGGGAATGCACCCATCTACCAGCAATACGCTAAGCTTATGTCTTGGGCTGACAGGTATCGCAAGCTCAAGGTGCGCACGAACGCTGATCAACCAGATCAGGCACTCAATGCTGTTGCCTTTGGTGCGGAGGGCATCGGGCTGTGCCGAACTGAGCACATGTTTTTTGGCGAAGGAAAGATTGGTCCGATGCGTGAAATGATTCTGGCCGATACACAGGAACAGCGAAAAAGAGCACTGGCAAAGCTTCTTCCATTGCAGAGGTCAGATTTCGAAGGAATCTTCGAGGCAATGAATGGGCGTCCTGTGACCATCCGAACGCTTGATCCGCCCCTACACGAATTCGTGCCACACGAAGAAGCATTGCAGCAAGAACTGGCAAAGCAGATGGGGATTAGCTACGAAAAAGTATACCAGAGAGTTGAGGGTTTACACGAGTTCAACCCGATGCTCGGGTTCCGTGGGTGCCGATTGGGAGTGGTGTTCCCGGAGATCACGGAAATGCAATCGCGTGCCATCTTTGAGGCAGCTGCGAATATTCAGGCGAGAGGTATCAAAGTTGAACCGGAGGTTATGATCCCCTTGGTTGGTAATGTGAAAGAATTGGCAGATCAGGAAAAAATTGTTCGACGCGTTGCCGAAGAAGTAATGAAGGAAAAGAGGATTAAGTTAAAATACTCTGTAGGAACGATGATCGAAGTGCCACGTGGTGCAATCACTGCAGACGAGGTTGCTACGGTGGCGGAGTTTTTCAGCTTTGGGACGAATGATTTAACCCAGATGACATTGGGCGTCAGCCGTGATGATGCGGCCAGGTTTCTCATCCCGTACGTCGAACGAGAGATCTACCCAAAGGATCCATTCGAGGCGCTCGATCGTCCGGGTGTGGGGGCATTAATGAAGATTGCTGTAGACAAGGGCCGTTCGGTGAATCCAAAGCTCAAAATCGGCATTTGCGGTGAACACGGCGGAGAGCCCTCTAGTGTTGAGTATTGTCATAGTCTAGGACTGAATTACGTGAGTTGTTCACCATTTCGGGTCCCTATTGCCCGGCTTGCGGCAGCTCGCGCTGGACTTGAGGATTCACAGCAAAAACGGAAAAAGGGGCGTTCGAAGAAGTAGCGACCCAAATGATTCTGGTGAGATCCAGATGTACTAATCTAGAAGGAGTAGGACGATAATGAAACTTTCAGATTTTCGGTACCCCCTTCCCAGAAATCTGATTGCGAGGTATCCAGCGAGACCAAGGGAACGCTCGCGTATGATGGTGTTGAATAGATCGGATGAATCGATTAC
Organism: Ignavibacteria bacterium; assembly: GCA_027295705.1. Taxonomy (GTDB): domain Bacteria; phylum Bacteroidota; class Ignavibacteria; order UBA10030; family UBA6906; genus JAPUKJ01. The sequence goes on from JAPUKJ010000224.1 coordinate 13,778, forward strand.
CGAGAGGAGGTTCTCCGATATCGTTGAATACTTTAAGAAAGGCGACTGCTTGGTCGTCAATGAGACTAAGGTATTTCCTGCACGTTTGTTTGGCCGAAAGGAAAAGACCAATGCAAAGATAGAGGTCTTCCTGCTGCGCGAGCTGAACAAAGATGAGAATATTTGGGATGTCATTGTTGACCCTGCAAGGAAAGTTCGCATAGGCAATAAGATTTTCTTTGATGAAGGAAGATTGTGGTGCGAAGTCATCGACAATACTACTTCTCGCGGCCGAACTGTACGCTTCAACGTATCGGAGGATTTCTTTAAGATTATTGACCGGATTGGCAAAATGCCGTTGCCTTACTACATAAAGCGGGAGCCGACTCAGCAAGACAAAACTAGTTACCAAACTGTGTTTGCTCGCGTAGTTGGTGCTGTTGCTGCCCCGACCGCAGGGCTGCATTTTTCCAGACGACTGGTTACGGCGCTAAAGAGGAAAAAGGTAAGAATTGTCCCTGTGGTTCTACACATTGGCCTCGGCTCGTTCCGTCCCGTCGAGGTAGAAGATCTGACAAAACATAAAATGGATTCGGAATATTATGAGATACCGGAAAGCACAGCGGAGGTTGTCAACAAAGTGATTGACAGCAAGGGGACCGTGGTCGTTGCTGGTACGAGTTCGTGCCGCGCGCTAGAATCCAGCGTTACCACTGATGGTCACCTCAACAGCAACAAGGGTTGGACTGACAAGTTCATCTTTCCGCCATACGACTTTAAGATCACCGATAAGCTGATCACCAATTTTCATATGCCTGAGTCGACGCTCCTGATGCTCGCTGCTGCGTTTGGCGGCCGCGATTTTCTTATGCGGGCTTATAAGAAGGCAATTAAAGAAGGTTACCGGTTCTATAGCTACGGCGATGCAACGCTGCTGCTTTGAGGCCACTTCAGATTGTCTCCAGAGGTTCCGTTCTGATCTCTCAGGTGCGAGTTCCTCATGAATAAACTACCCTTTCCAATTGCGACCTTCATCCGCCGCCCGGTTCTTGGTTGGTATGTCGGAGTTGCTAAGCGTAAGCTACTATGGATAGGAGGAAGATCAGTGTAGGGGTCATCATTGCAGCGGGAGGAAGAGGAACGCGAATGGGTGTAAGTACACCAAAACAGTTTTTCCTCCTCAAAGGTAAATCTATTATCCAACGCTCCGTTGAAGTTTTTGAGCATCACTCGTTAGTTCATGAGATCGTTATCGTAGCTCCAATGAAGTACATGGACAGAGTTCGGCGGATCGTAAGGAGGAACGGGTTGCACAAAGTATCTCGGATTGTATCAGGGGGGAAGGAGCGACAGGATTCTGTGTGGAAAGGTTTGAATTCGTTCAGGGAGCGACCGACTATCGTTCTCGTTCACGATGCCGTTCGGCCTTTGGTGATCAAGGCGGTCGTCTCAGAAGTAATCCGACTATCTGCTTTACATAAGGCGGCTGTGGCAGGAGTTCGTGTAAAGGACACAATTAAGGTGGAACAAACGAGAGGGTATTGTTCTAAGACTCTTGATCGTGCCAAGCTTTGGGCCGTGCAAACTCCTCAAGGTTTTCACTTCGACCTGCTGCTAAGAGCACATCAGTCTGCGCGAAAGGTCGGTATCAGGGGAACCGATGATGCCTCATTAGTTGAGCGCATCAATATTCCAGTAAGGATTGTTGATGGTGGTTACCGAAATATAAAGATTACAACGCAAGAGGACCTTGCAGCAGCTAAATCATGGCTGAAGTAGGATACGTGAGCTATAGGCTTGGAGTGGAACAAAAGTATAGTATTGCAAGTATCAACTGAATTTCATATCTTTTGCGAGATAACTAATATATGCTTTCCTTTTTGTTAACGCCGGGGACAGAATGGTGCCAATAGCCGTCATAGCGATTCTGAGCTATTTGATCGGCTCGATTCCCACAAGCATTATCGTTGCGAAGGTGAGACGCGGCATCGACATTCGCCAGTATGGTAGCAGGAATGCCGGCAGCACAAACGTATTTCGTGTGCTCGGTTGGAAAGCAGGCGCTGTTGTTGTTGCGATGGACATGGCAAAGGGCCTCGTGGCGACCATGCTCATTTCACGCCTCATGTACGGTCCGTTTCCGTTTGAGAACGTTACACCTTTTGATGACTTTACTGTCGTTCAAATCATTGCTGGCTGTGCTGCGGTTCTCGGGCACATTTGGACTCTCTTTGCTGGTTTCAAGGGCGGTAAAGGCATGGCTACAGCAGGAGGCATGCTGATCGGTGTCGCTCCAGTTGAGGTTGCTGTCGCGTTTGGTGTCTTTTCCATTGTTTTCTTGATTTCGCACTATGTATCGCTTGGTTCGCTCAGTGCTGCCGTGACAATCCCGCTAACAATGTTCTTCCGCGAGAATTTTTTCATGGTGGATATTGAAGGATATAATACCTTGATCTTCTTCAGCATAGGGCTGTCACTGCTGATTATCTATACTCATTTGTCGAACATAAAGCGATTGCTGAAAGGGACTGAAAACAGGATCACAAAGTTTCCTCTGTTCAGCAAGTAGCCACCCTCTCTCCACAGGCGAACATCTCGTCCTGTTCTTGCGACCAGACTTCTCTTTAGCTGGAAGAGTTGAAAGACCAATGCGCATAGCTGTCCTCGGTGCAGGGAGCTGGGGTACAACCTTGGCAATCCTGCTGGCGAATAACTCCCATGAAGTCTCACTCTGGTCGTACGATGATAAGTGTACACAGATCATTCGAACGACACGCGAAAACCCCTCTTTTCTTCCGCATGTTCATATTCCTGAAAGCATAGAGGCGACAAGTGACTTGAACGCCGCTGTGACTGACAGTGAAATGATCGTGGCAGCGGTCCCGTCTCAATACCTTAGGGGTGTGATGACCCAGTTGAAACATCTGCCGTTTGACCGTATTGCCGTGGTGAACGTTGCTAAGGGAATCGAGAACGGGACGATTATGACGATGTCTGAATTGTTACACGACACGCTTCCCAACCTACTTCCCAACCGAATAGCCACGCTTTCTGGTCCCAGTCATGCGGAAGAAGTAAGCCAGAAGATCCCTACAACTGTTGTGGCTGCATCCACAGCTGTGGAAACGTCAAAGATTGTCCAGTCTATATTCATGACACCATATTTTAGAGTCTATGCTAGCACAGATCTTCGTGGTGTAGAGCTTGGCGGGGCTCTAAAGAATGTGATTGCAATTGCCGCTGGCATCATTGACGGTGCTCAACTTGGCGACAATACCAAGGCTGCGGTTATGACAAGGGGGATCGCTGAAATGACCCGACTTGGCGTTGCAATGGGCGCACAAGTGCAAACATTCTCAGGGCTCTCAGGCATTGGGGATTTAATGGTGACATGCATGAGTCGGCACAGCCGGAACAGGCACGTGGGAGTGGAGATAGGCAAAGGCCGCAAGCTTTCGGACATACTCTCTGAAATGGAGATGGTTGCTGAAGGCGTAGCAACAACACAGTCAGCTTTCGACCTGGCAAATCGTGTGGGTGTGGAAGTTCCGATTATTGCTGAGGTACACAAGATATTGTTCGAGGGAAAGGACCCGCTTAAGGCATGCTACGATCTGATGACTAGAGATCCGAAGGGTGAAGTATGATCACATCACTCGTGCCCAACATTCATCTTGAGCTATATTTTTATTGCGGTTGATCCTGTCTCCGTTTCTCCGCGATGACCACGTTCCAAAGCCATTCTCCCAGCGTCAATGGCATCTTGCTCTTTGAGCTTGAGCGGTAAGAAATGCCATTCATCAAGCTCTGTGCCTCACTAGCAATTCGCCTTCGTTAGGTGTTGAGTAGATTGATTATTGGAAGCATCTTATGAAAGGATGTCCGCA
>JAPUKJ010000225.1 GCA_027295705.1 Ignavibacteria bacterium
TCGTGCTCTATCCATTTACTCAGGAAGGCGCTGTCTCGGAGCAATTCACCGCTGGGAGAGAGATTCTGTTTGTGACCGGAATCAATGACCTTCTGCCTATTGGTGTCCGTGGTTTGATGTTGACCGGGCTATTGGCTGCGCTAGCCTCGACAATTGATACGCACCTCAACTGGGGCGCGAGCTACTGGAGTAATGACATCTACCAACGTTTGATCTGCAAGCATTGGCTCAAACGTGATCCCAAGAGCCATGAGCTAGTTATGGCGGCGCGCCTCTCCAACATATTGATCTTGGCGATAGCACTAGCCATTATGGCAAATCTAGGATCCATCCAAACCGCATGGTACATCTCCTTGCTGTTCGGCGCCGGCATGGGGGCTGTTCTCGTATTGCGTTGGCTTTGGGAACGCATCAATCTTTTTTCGGAACTTACAGCGATCACCGTCTCACTGGTTGTTGCCCCTGTTCTTCTCGTAGTAGTAGACGCTGAGTGGGCACGACTAGGTTGGATGGCACTGATTTCTACAACGTCCGTCATTGTGGTTACTTTGATTACTCGTCCAACGGATGAGAACGTCCTCAAACGATTTTACCAAAGGGTTCGGCCGCTCGGCTATTGGCGCAAAACTGCAATGGCTGTCGGTGATGACGCCATGGTACCAACAAAGAATCTAGCTAGGGAATTAAAGACCACCCTTCTCGCTTCGCTTTCGCTATTCCTTCTGCTCATCGGTGTTGGAAAATTGATGATTCATGTACCAGGTCAATCGGGGTTATGGGCCTGGGTCTACATTGTTGTAGGACTTGTATGCATACCACTATGGTGGCGGGATGCCATCAGAGGTCATCAGCCTGACAAGAAGGAACCTCCCAATTCCGCTTCATCTCCACAATAGCCTCCCATTTAAGCCGAAAGAATCACAGAAATAGTGCATTGCGGGTAAGAAACAAGAGGACTATAACAAGAAATCAACAAAATCCTTGACAGTTGGTTGTAGGACAGCTATATTTGTACGCATATTTTTGCGGATACAAACTAAGTAATAATCATGTTACAACATATTGGAGGTAATATGGCGATTCGATTTGCTACCATAGCGGTGATTCTTGCTATTGTGGGGAGCGATGTGTTTGCGGATGCAAAGCCAGGAGGAAATGCGCGCCAAATTGCGATGGGAGGTTCGAACATCTTTCAGCCAGGCGTCATTCTGAATCCGTTCATCATGACTGATCCAGCGATGTTGCTGGTCAATCCTGCCTATCAGTCTTTGTATAAAGACTACGCTTGGATGAACCTTGCAGGAGGACTCCTTGCTGGCCCTTCCACAGTTAGCAACGTGTATGGACACCAGAACGCTGGTGTGAGCTTTGCACTCAGTAAGGAGTTCACACTGGGTGCCATTCTTAGCTATGATCCGTCTGCGGTAAACGGACTTGGCTCACTCATTGCCGGCACAACCGGGTTTGGTGTGCCCTCAATTGTGCGACGGGACCCGATCGTGGGGCCACAAGCCATTCCGGCCGTTGCAAACGTGTGGGAAGTGCTTGCCTCATGGCACGGGAGTGGAGTTGACGTTGGTTTTGGCGTGATGTACGGAGATTCAAAGGCTGACTCTAAATCCTCCACAACAACCCCCACCGCTGCATCTAGCGAGAGTGAAGCTTCAGCAAGCGTAATTGGGTTCAGGGGTGGTGTGAATTTTGATTTGGGTTCTGGTTCATCTTTTGAGGCGTCTGGGGCAGTTCGATTAAGTTCGGCAACTGATAACATAACAACTACGCCTGCTCCGCCAGGTCCTACCGACGGGGAGTATTCAGCTGATGCTACTGAGATCCACTTCATGGCACGTGCGAAATTGAAGGCATCCAACAAGTGGAACGTTGTGCCATATGGGCTTGTCACAATTGCAACTGCGGAACCAAAAGAGGATAGAGTTCCCACAACCGTAACGGCTCCAAACCCGATAAGCTCTGTGGATGTTAATGCGCTTGCATTTGCAGTTGGTATTGGTGGTGAATATCGTGTATCAGATCTCTATCTGGCTGGCGGTCTGAGTTTTCAATACGCTAGGGCCAAGTTTGAAGTAACGCAGGTAGCTCCGCTTACAGCAGGCACGATAACCACTGAAGCGAGAACCACGGGGATACCTGTCTTCAATGTCGGAGGTGAGTGGTGGTTCACCGATTGGCTTGCCGGTCGCATGGGGTATTTCAGAAATCTCGCTCGGGTGAAGACTGAAACCGAATCACCTACAGGTACTACCGAAACAACTACCACGGTTCCGTTCAGCGTTATCGGGATTGGTGAATTGGGCGCAGTAGCCGACCAAGAACTCCTCACGCTCGGGCTGGGGTTCAGCCTCGGAAACTTCTCGCTCGATGCAACCATAAGTGAAGAGGCACTGCGGCGAGGTCTCGGGTTAATCGGCTCTGCAGGTGGTCCTGGGTCTGAGCTCAATACATTTGGTTACATGAACGCTAGCTACAACTTCGAATAATTCTCCGAGTATTCTCGGACTTTCAGGGCGATCCCGAACAACTGGGGTCGCCTTTTTGTTTGATAATTGGTGGAATCAAGGCATCTACGTACATGATACATCGGTTTGATTTCTTGGTGATAGGGAGCGGAATTGCTGGACTTTCCTATGCTTTGAAGGTTGCTAGCCATGGCACCGTTGCGATCATCACCAAGAAACAAAAGGCTGAATCGAATACCAACTACGCCCAGGGGGGTGTGGCAGCCGTTATGGCCGAGACAGATTCATTTGAGCTCCACATACAAGATACTCTTGCCACTGGTGTGGGACTATGCAACACAACAGCGGTGGAAACGATGGTAAAAGAAGGACCAACGAGGCTCAAAGAGCTCATTGACATTGGCGTCGAGTTCACTCAGAAAAACAGCAAGCTAGACCTCGGCCGAGAAGGAGGGCATTCTGTGAACAGGATCGTCCATGCCAGAGATCTCACTGGACAAGAGATTGAAAGGGCGCTTCTCGCGAAAATTGCAAGCACATCAAACATTCACACCTTCGAGAACCACATAGCGATTGATTTGTTAACTGAGCATCATATTGCCGGGAAGATGGTTTTGGATCGGTCAAATGTGCATTGTTGGGGAGCGTATGCACTTAGTGAACTGAATGACACGGTTGAGATTTTTCTTGCCAAGGTTGTCTTGCTTTCTACGGGGGGTCTTGGTCAGGTCTATCTTCACACGACTAACCCAGTGATCGCAACTGGTGATGGTGTTGCAATGTCCTATCGAGCTGGAGCAAAGATAGCAAATATGGAATTTATCCAGTTTCACCCAACGACGCTCCATGATTCCGGAAGTCCTTCATTTCTAATCTCCGAAGCTGTTCGGGGATTTGGCGGAATTCTTAGGTCTCAAGATGGCGAAGAGTTTATGCACCGTTACGACAAACGCAAATCTCTCGCGCCAAGAGACATCGTTGCATATGCAATAGACACTGAATTAAAAAAACGAGGGGAAGATTATGTGTTGCTGGATCTCCGCCATTTGGCTGCTGACCAAATAAAGGAGCGTTTTCCGAATATCCATAACACCTGTCTCACAAAATTCAAGCTCGACATCACCAAAGAACCAATCCCCGTCGTTCCCGCCGCTCATTATTCTTGTGGCGGTGTTGTTACGGACATTGACGGGCGAACATCCATTACGGGCCTTTATGCTGCGGGGGAAGTAAGTATGACAGGCGTTCACGGCGCAAACAGGCTTGCAAGCAACTCGCTGCTGGAGGCGCTTGTGTTTTCGCACAGGGCCGCGCAAAGCTCAGTTGAGTTCCTGAAGTCGTACGCTGGTTCGATTCCTGAAGTAAACGTCTGGGATGATTCTGGAACGTTCAATAGCGAGGAATGGATTCTGATCTCACACAACAGTCTCGAAGTGCAGCAGATCATGTGGGACTATGTGGGGATCGTTCGATCCGACCTTCGCCTTGAACGTGCTTTTCGACGAAGCGAACTTATCAGAAACGAGGTTGAAACGTTCTACAAGAAAACCAAGGTCACTACGGGCCTTATCGAGTTGAGAAACTTGGTGGTCTGCGCAACGCTCATCATTCGTTCAGCAATGAAGAGAAAAGAAAGTCGCGGGTTGCATGTCAACACGGACTATCATAAACGCGACGATGAGAAGTTCTTGTGCGACACAGTTGTTGATTAACTTCCGAGTTAGTTATTCTGACGGCGCATGCTTGTTTTGAGAGCGAACTTGTCGTATATTTGTCGCAAATGTAAGCTTGGTTCCAGCCTCTTTGAATACTGATGACCGACCTTGAGCTTGACCCCGCTGCCACTGCGCAATTTTTGGGGTTTTTGGACACTCTACAGCTGCTCAGATGACCTACTACGGTTTATTAGCCCAACAGCATAGAGGGCAAGAAGGCTCCGGCATCGTTACCTCCAACTTTGATCAGAAGGCGAACACATATCGCTTCCATGTGCACAAATTTCGTGTTACTGCGCCGCCGATCAGATACCCAAGTCATTACGGCATGGACTTCCCATCGCCGAAGGAACTGATCGCCAACCAATGCGACGGAGACGTCGAGAAGTTCAGGAGGGAATTGGATGTTGACAGTTTGGAGTATCTCTCTCTTGAAGATCTCCTCGATTCCGTCCCATACGAAAATGGAGCCGACTATTGTACTGCATGTTTCAGCGGTAAGTACCCCGTTCAGATAGACGGGAACCAGTCGAAAGAAGAGCATGAGGCGTGAACGCATCATCCGAATCGATAACAGCCGCAACCAGAAAGGAATCAGTTTCTTCGCGGGTTCCATCTGAAACTTTCTTTACGATTTCTAACCTCCTAAGTGTCACCCGCGCCCTCCTAGCAGTTCCGTTTGTTTTTGTCATGATATCCTCGCAGCCCTCGTCCAGAGTGTGGGGTGGAATCATCATGGCAGTTGCCGCGCTTACCGACAAACTCGACGGTGTGCTAGCGCGAAAATACAAGCAGATGACCGAATGGGGAAAAATCCTGGACCCGCTTGCTGACAAGATTGGTGTGATCACTGTGGTTTTTGTGCTGCTCTACTTGGATGTGATACCAGTATGGTTTGTTGCGGCTGTGTTGGCAAGAGATGTTTTGATACTTGCCGGCGGGCTATACTTCAAGGCGAAACGCGGAGTGGTTCTCGCGTCTAATGAGGCTGGTAAGTGGGCTGTCGGAATTATCTCACTGACCTTGTTCTTGCTGGTCGTTGGGGTTCAGTCGATCGTAACAAGCATTCTCCTAGTCGCGAGCACTATTTTGCTCTCTGTGTCTTTGGGTCTCTATTTCAAACGCTTCGTTGACGTGATCCAAACTGGCAAAGTCCGTTGATTTAAGTCTACGGAATGATGGCAAAGTCATGGGAATATTTGAAAAACTAACATTCACAAAACTGAAAGATGGTTTAGCCAAGACGCGTGAAGGCATCGTGGGGAAAGTCGCAAGGCTACTGACAACAAAGACGACCATCGATGATGAATTGCTTGATCAGATCGAAGAGATCCTTATTGCTGCCGACGTCGGTGTTGATACATCTTTGAAAATCATTGACTCGATCAGACAACGTGTAAAAGAAGAGCGTTACAGCAATGCGGAGGAATTGAATGTCTTGTTGAGAGACGAGATCCAACGTCAGTTTGCTAACGGCTCGGCTGGTCTTCAACCTAATCTGTTAGACTTGGCTTCGAAGAGACCTATTGTCATCATGGTAGTTGGTGTGAACGGAGTAGGCAAGACGACAACCATCGGAAAGATGGCTCGTCAGTACGTAAGTGACGGAAAAAATGTGTTGATTGCGGCGGCGGACACTTTCCGTGCGGCTGCGAATGAGCAATTGGAAATCTGGGCCAAACGCGCCGGAGCAGATATGATCTGGCGGCCGCGAGGCTCGGATCCTGCTGCTGTTGCCTTCGATGCACTTAAATCCGCAACTGCGCGAAACGCAGATGTGGTCATCATCGACACCGCTGGGAGGCTGCACACGAAGGTCAATCTTATGGAGGAATTGAAGAAAATCAAGCGTGTTCTGCAAAAGCAAAATCCTGATGCGCCTCATGAGGTTCTTCTTGTCATTGATGCATCTACTGGGCAAAATGGCTTGCAGCAGGCAAAAAAGTTTTGTGAGGCCGTTGGTGTGACTGGTCTTGTTCTCACCAAGCTCGATGGTACGGCCAAGGGTGGAATAGTTCTCGCAATCACTAAGGAGATGGAAATCCCTGTCAAGTTCATTGGCGTTGGCGAGGAAATCGATGATTTGCAGCCATTCGATAAGCAAGCTTTTGTTGAGGCGATTTTTGCTCAGTGAATTCTTTGTTGCCGCAAAGTCACCAAGATATACATCGGGCATAGTTTCTCCCAAGTGGAAGGTCCGTTACTTTGTGCCTTGGTGGCAAGACGTCTGGAGAAAATCTGAAAACTGAAAAAGGTGAGCTGATGAACAGTTCTAAGATTAGGATACTTCCAGAACATCTGGCAAACAAGATTGCAGCAGGAGAGGTTATCCAGAGACCTGCATCTGTTGTTAAGGAGTTGTTAGAAAATTCTCTTGATGCAGGTGCAAGAAACCTCGTCCTGGTCATTGGAGATGGCGGAAAGAAGTTGGTCAAGCTTGTAGACGACGGCGTCGGGCTGGACGAAAACGATGCCGTCTCTTCATTTCTTCGTCACGCGACAAGCAAGATCGCAACGTATGAAGACCTGGAAGGGATAGAGACGTACGGTTTCAGAGGCGAGGCGATCCCCTCCATTGCTGCCGTTGGACGAGTGATCATGAAGACGCGCAGGTTTGATGACGAGGTCGCAGCGGTAGTACAAGTGGACGGAGGAGGCGGGCCGCGCTTGTCCAAAGAAGGGAGGGAGCCAGGGACCTCCGTCATAGTCCAGAATCTCTTCTACAACGTCCCCGCCAGAAGGAAATTCCTGAAGAGCAGTAACACAGAGTTCCGTCACATATATGAAGTTGTGCAACGCGTGGCAATTAGCCATCCTGAAATCACGCTGCAGTTCATAAGCGATGACGACACAATTCTAGATTTGAAGCCCGGCACGTTGGAGCAACGGTTACTTGATATCTTCGGAGACCGACGGGTTGAAGGCATGGTGTGGATTGAGGAACGATCTGACTACCTCTCGGTATCCGGATACATCGGGAAGCCGACCTTTGGACAGAAAAGTCGTGTGAACCAATATCTTTTCCTGAATCGCCGCTATATTGTCAATCGAAACATCAACCATGCCGTTTTCTCTGCATACGAGAACCTCCTCATCAAGGGTGCATATCCGTTTTTTCTGCTTTTCATAGACATTGACCCTCATCGTGTGGATGTAAATGTCCATCCTTCGAAGCTGGAAGCAAAGTTTGAGGATGAGCAACAGATATACAGGTTTGTTTCCAGTCTCGTTCGAAAATCGTTGGCAGAGCATGACCTCGTTCCAGCGGCAAGTTTAAGTGAACAAGGAATTGAAAAAGGGACGGTCGGGCTTAGGTTCACAAGTGGCCAGCATGGCTGGCCGGCATCCGGGGATTTCGCTGGAAAGGTGGATGCCGCTACTGGTGAGATTCTTCCGTCAGCACAGGGAACGCTCCCAATTGAAAAAGCTTTCCACGGACAGTTCCTAGACGGGACCGAGCTAGCCGATCGTCTCCTCCGTCCGGGTGACGAGCCGCTTGGCCATACCACCCCTCAGCCATCAGAGGGCCCAGGCGAGACGTTGCGGCCAAAGGAAGGTGCCCATAGTGAAGTGGGCTCTGCGCAACTCATGTGGCAAGTCCATAACAAGTACATTCTATCGCAGATAGAAAATGGATTGATGATCATTGATCAGCACGTGGCGCATGAACGCATCTTGTACGAACGGGCGCTTCAACGCTTCGAGACCAACATGCATTCGGCGCAGCAGCTGTTGTTCCCTCGTACCGTTCAGCTTACACCCGGTGATTACGTCCTGTTGACTGAGCTGCTTCCGTATTTTGAACAACTTGGGTTCGTGATAAAACAGTTCGGCAAGAATACAATTGTGATCGAGGGTGTTCCTCCGGATGTTAAGCAGGAGAGCGAATTGAAAGTTGTGGAAGATATTCTTGCTGATTATAAAGAGCATCAGCAGCACTCTCAACTCGATGCTCGCGACAACCTGGCCAAATCTTTCTCATGCAAAGCTGCGATCAAAGCAGGTGACCGTCTCACTGAACAGGAAATGCGTTCCTTGGTTAGCCAACTCTTCGAAACAAAAATGCCGTATGTATGTCCTCACGGCCGGCCTATCGTGCTCAAGGTTTCAGTTGCCGAGCTCGACCGGAGATTTGGGAGGACGTAGGTTGCAACTGCTGGGTGTGTAATGTCTCCTGAGACACTGCAGAATGGATCGCTGCGCGCCCTAGACAACACGGCATTGTAAAATCCTAGGCTCAGTTGCAGTCCTCTTGCGGTTTCGGCACTCGAAGAAAACAACATCGAAATCCTTTTGTTAACCTTCCATCGATATCTAGTTTACGCCTTGTAAGCCGATAACTTCAGTATCTTTGCATTTCACCAGTTTGTTGATATTTTTGTTGGTACGCAACGTCGGACAGTCCTTTCGCGTTTGTTGCGCCCTTGTCAGACCAGCTGTGACTAATACTGAAGAAAGCACCGCTTGAATGAAAGCATCGGATCAAAAAACTGCTGACGGCATACTGTTCACCGACCAATATGAGCTCACAATGGCTCAGTTGTACTACCGACAGGGAATCCATGAAACCCCCGTGCAGTTTGATCATTTCTTCCGCAGCTATCCGGACTATGGAGGCCACAAAGCCGGCTATTGCATCAATGCAGGTCTGGAGTGGCTGCTCGACTGGATGAGGGATGCTCACTTTAGAGATGAGGATATTTCTTACCTGCGAAGCCAGAGGGGGAGTACGGGCCGGTCGGTGTTCGATGAAGATTTCCTTCGCTGGTTGAAGAACAATGGGTCGTTCGAGACCATTTCTCTGCACGCTATCTCGGAAGGGCGCGTGGTCCATCCAAACGTTCCGGTGACCGTTGTGCGAGGGTCCCTGGCAATGGCGCAGATTCTCGAGTCTTCGCTGCTGAATCATCTCAACTATCAGACCCTCATTGCCACGAAGGCCGCCCGGATCCGGGAGACATGTGAGGGACAACTGTTCATGGAGTTTGGCATGCGTCGCGCTCAGGGGAAAGGTGCCAATGCAGGTGCACGCGCGGCTCTTATCGGCGGGGCAGACTTCACGTCGAATGTCGGTATATCACATGTGTTAGGATTTCCACCAAAGGGGACACATGCTCATAGCATGGTGCAGGTGTTCCTCGCGCGTGGGATGAGTGAGCTCGATGCCTTTCGGTCCTACGCTGAAGTCTATCCTGATGATTGCCTTTTGCTTGTCGACACGATCAACACGCTCGAGAGTGGTATCCCTCATGCCATCACGGTCTTTGAGGAGCTAAAGAAGAAAGGACACAAACCAAAAGGCATCCGACTTGACTCAGGTGACCTCGCGTATCTCAGCATTCAGGCTGCGAAGATGCTTGATGAGGCCGGGTTCCCGGACACCTCGATAACACTATCCAACGAGTTGGATGAGCTCACGCTCTGGCAGATTATCACGCAAATCGCCGATGAAGCGACTCGCTATGGCGTCGATCCTGAAAAGCTGATAAAGCGCTCAGCATACGGCGTAGGAACAAAGCTCATAACATCAGCCGGCGACTCGGCTTTGAGCGGTATCTACAAGCTTGTCTCGGTGTGGGCTGACGGAAAGTGGCTTCCTACTATCAAGATTTCCCAGACGCTTGAAAAGACACCGACTCCAGGGAACAAGCAAGTCTGGCGAATATATGATGAACGCAACAATGCCACAGCCGATCTTCTTTGTCTCGATGACGAGAACCCGCATGAGGTGGAAGAACTGAGTCTATTCCATCCATCCGACATGACAAGGAGCCGAGTGCTCAAGCGAGAAAATCTAAAAGGTTTGGAGCCGCTCCTGGTGGAAGTGCTGCGTGATGGTAAGCTTATCTACGAATTGCCATCGATCCAACAGATCCGAGATCAGCGCGATCAGGACATTAGCCGGCTGGAGGCTGGCATCCGGCGTCTGCTGAACCCGCATATCTACCACGTTTCCCTTTCTCGCCGACTTGCCGAGCTCAAACGGGAGCTTATCAAACGTTTTGATCAAAACGGCGGACAAAACATCCTGCATGGGAAATCGGAACGAAGAAAATCGCAACCCGGTGGGTGATGCAAAGACCAAGAAGTAGGAGGTGAACATGTCTTTCCCTTTTGTGCCCGGCAAGAAAGTCCAAGTGCCGGAAATTCCATTCAAGGACAAAGTCGTGCTGCCCGCAGAACATTCGGCAATGGTTATAGTGGATATGCAGAATGACTTTGTGAAACCCGGCGGGAAATTACTGGTTCCTTCAGCGGGCGATACGATCCCGCAAATAAGACAACTGTTGGACTCGGCACGCAAAGCCAATGTGCATGTTGCGTATACACAGGACACGCATTTCGAAGGAGACAAGGAGTGGGAAATCTGGCCGGAACATTGCAGGATAGATACTCCGGGATGGCAGATTATCAACGAGCTTGCCCCACAAGCCGGAGACCTTGTGTGTCGAAAGAGTCGGTATGATGGGTTCTATGGAACTTGGCTTGAGCACTATCTCAGCTCCGTATGGAAAGTGGAACATCTGGTGCTTGTTGGCACAGTTTCGAACATTTGCGTTGCCCACACCGCCGCATCTGCTGGACTTCGATGGTATCATATTGTTGTTCCGGCGAATGGAATTTCGGCCCTGACTGAATTCGATCAAGCGCTGACGCTTCGGCAGGTTTCCTCACTCTACGCAGGGGAGGTTGTGAAGAGTGTGGACGACATTGAATTCAAGTAAGCACATGGAGGATCTCTCTTACAAAATCGCTTGTCCGATAACCTAAACGATAGTCCCGACAAGAGGCGTTGGATTCTTATGGGAACCTTGAGGCGGGCTCCCTTTGTTTTTGTTGCACGCCTTGCAAATGAATTCTTGAACTTCAGTGTGGAAATTTGTTAATTGGTTTAAGTTAATCCATTCGAAAAACATCCTCGCT
>JAPUKJ010000226.1 GCA_027295705.1 Ignavibacteria bacterium
CCGTTTTTGTCGGCCATCTGCTTAGCGTACTCCATCGGACCTTTCATCAAGGCATACTCAGGCGGATGAGCGAGTGTGACATCCAGGCCAAGACGGGTCATGAGTGTAATGAGTCCTTGCGGTACGGACATAGGCTTGGCATAGCTTGGAGCATACGCCCAAGAGACAGCGATTTTCAAGCCGCTCAAATTCTTGCCGTATTCCTCACGAATCGTCATGAGATCCGCAAGCGTTTGAAACGGATGGTCAATGTCGCACTGCATATTGAGCACGGGAACTCTTGCTTGCTCTGCAACCTGACGCATGTACTTGTTTCCTTCACCGGGGACAAGGTCGTGCCGAACGGCAATTGCGTGCCCGTAGCTCGAAAGTATAATACCCATATCTTTGGGTGACTCGCCGTGAGCGACCTGCGATGTTTCAGCCGAAATAAAATGTGCATGAGCTCCCAACTGCGTCGACCCGGCTTCAAATGAATTACGCGTGCGCGTGGATTTGTCAAAAAAGAATAAGAAGATGGTCTTGTCAGGAAGGTATCGATGCGGTTCTCCCTTCCTGAACATCTTCTTCAGTCGAGCGGCCGTTTTCAGAGCAAGCTTGATCTCTTTTACCGACCAGTCTTTTGTTTCAATGTAATCCTTCCCCCGAACGGTGCTGGGAAGTTTCGGCGGTTTGATTGCCACGAAGTACTCCTTTTAACTCTTCCGGACTCGATGTCGATATGGCATCACAACCTTCCTTAGCTCATTCGATCAGAGCCAATGTGTATTAGGGGAAACGCCGCATACCATGCTGAAGCCTTAACCAGCTGTTCAATTGGGACTTGCTCGGTTGCCATGTGTGCATAGATTTCGTTTCCCGGACCGAATCCGATGCAAGGGATCTTATTCATACCCATAACAGCAACGCCATTCGTGCTGAATACCCAGCGGCTCACCTGTGGCTTCTCCCCAAATAATCCCTCAAACGTCCTCACACCGCTCGACAGCACCGGGTGGTTTTCGGACAAGAGCCACGTTGGATAGTATTTCTTTGTAGGGTAGGTGAGACCTCGCCAGCTGGGCACCGCATAGTCAAGCACATCGATTTCAGCTTCGACACTCTTCGCGCTCGGCAATCCTTGTATCTCCTTCACCGCTGATTCCAATGTGTCCGTAGCAGCAAGCCTCCTGTCAAGATGAATAGTGGATGAATCGGCAACGGCACACAGAGATGGAGAAGTCGAACGGACCTCTGAAATTGTTACCGTCCCTTTGCCGAGGAACGGTTCACCTGTCAACTTTTCGTTCAGCTTCTCGACGTCCTGAATAATAGGTGCAATCTTGTAGATGGCATTCACCCCGCGTTCGGGGGCAGAGCCATGACATGAAATCCCTTTCGTGCGTACTTCCATTTCCATCCGACCACGATGGCCGCGGTATACTGCCAAATTTGTCGGCTCAGTGATGACGACCACTTCAGGCTGCAGCTTGTCTTCATTGATGATGTATTGCCAGCAGAGCCCATCACAATCCTCCTCCTGTACGCTGCCAACGATGTAGAGAGTAAAGTCATCTTCCAAGCGGAGCTGTTTGATGATTTTCCCACCATAGACAATCGACGCAAGTGCACCCTTCATATCACACGCACCACGACCGTAGATAACCCCGTCTTTCTGGGCACCCTTGAATGGATCTATTGCCCAGTTTGCAATATTGCCAACATCTACGGTATCAACGTGAGCATCCAACGCAATGATATGCTTGCCCTTCCCCACACGTCCAAGAATATTCCCCATTGGATCAATGGTAATCTCATCGAATTCACATTTCTCCATCTCTTCTTTGATGCGGTTAATGACCTGCTCCTCCTGTGAACTCATTGACTTGATGCCAATAAGATCGCGGAGGAATTGAACAACCTGAGCTTCGTTCTTCTGGGCTGCCTTCAAAATCTGTGCAAACATAAGTCAACCGCCTTCTACTGGATTTTGTATTGCACGAGTGAGAGGCATTCTAGCACCCACTTTCGCGTTAAACTCGTCGATCAACTGATCGAAATAGGCGACCTCGTCCTCAAAGCGACTGCGCCAGTACTCTGGATCCCACTGTGCAACAATCTCCTCATACGTCTTTCCCTGTTGCTCAACCCACGTAAAGTATTTAAGATTGTGAATCGCCTTCCTCTCGTAGTACGTAAGCTCTTTGAAGTAGTCCAAGCTTTGATGCGCAAGGGGGCCGGCGTGATCCTTCGCTGCGTCAGTCGCCGAATACGTTCCTTGCTTCTTCCGGAGTTCCTCCAATCGCGAGCGATACAGATCGACAGAATCTGTGAAAATAGTGAACAAAACATCACTCTCGTTCAACTCGAAATACTTTGCAGTCTTTATCGCTGCGAGGAGGTTGCAAATGCTCGAGATCCCCAGCAGTGGGAGATTTTCTGATTCATTGCTTGAGACACCTATGGACGAGAGATATGCTCGCCCCGCATCTTCGTTAAACAACCTCAGCACCCTCATGCAGTCTTCGTCATCGATAGCTGCAACGGCATCTGTATTCCTCACATTGTGAACCCATGGTACATGCTTATCGCCGATGCCTTCGATACGATGTCCCCCAAAGCCGTTCATGAGGAGCGTTGGACATTGAAGCGCCTCGCTAGCAACAACTTTCATGTGAGGAAATTTTGTCTTCAGGTAATCTCCCGCGGCAATGGTTCCAGCCGAGCCAGTTGCTGAAATGAATGCAGCTGCTCGCCGATTCTCTATCGCAAGACCGTCAAAAACCTCTTCAATCGCCGGACCGGTGACGTTATAATGCCAGATCGGGTTGCCGAATTCGTCGAACTGGTTGAAAATGAAGTTGATGGGATCTTTCTTCAACTCCCAACATTTATCGTAGATTTCCTTTACGTTCGACTCACATCCCGGGGTTGATATCACTTCTGCGCCGATTTCTTTCAGCCACTCAAACCGTTCCCTCGACATCTCCTCAGGCAGAATTGCCACAGCAGTACAATCCAACAACGCACAGTCGAATGCGCCGCCTCTGCAATAGTTGCCTGTTGAAGGCCACACCGCCTTGTGCACGCTGGGATCAAATTCGCCACACACGAGTCGTGGCACCAAGCAGCCGAACGCCGCGCCCACCTTGTGGGTTCCTGTAGGAAAGTACTTCCCGACAAGTCCGATGATGCGCGCCTTTACCCCGGTAATCGCCTGTGGAATCTCAATGTAGTTTACGTCGCCGTACAATCCTGTTTTCACATCATTCTTCCACGTGATGCGAAAGAGATTCAACGGATTTACATCCCAGAGACCGACTTGGGAGAGTTCTTCTTTTATGGCTCGCGGAACTGTCTTCGGATTCCTCAGCTGGGCGAATGTCGGAATTACAATCCCGCGTTCTCTGCAACGAGCTGCGGTTCTGTTGACAACTTCCGGGTATGTTTGCTTGATGATACTAGACATCATTGTCCCTTGTCTCGCTCTCATTCCTCGTTCTATCTCCTCGTTATCGCTTTCGCTGCCGGTGAGTCCTTCATCGGAAGCTTGTACCGACGGATACCGTCGAACTTGTAGAGCGCAGACGCAACTGCACCGGCAGTCGGCACCAGACCAATCTCACCAACACCTTTGGCACCAAAGGGTCCCTCAGGCTCGTTCTCTTCAATCATTATCACTTGAACCTCAGGCATATCCTTTGCGCGAAGCAAACCCAACGACCGCAGTTTGAACGATTCAGGCACGCCATTCTTCAGTTTTAGTTCTTCAGTCAACGCGTAGCCAAGTCCCATATGGATCGAACCTTCAAGCTGTCCTTCAAGCTGCTTCCGATTGATGACCTTGCCGATGTCGTGTGCAGCGACGAACCTTTTCAGCCGTCCATTGTCGTCGAGGATACACACCTGTGTCGCAAACCCGAAGGTCAAGTGCGTGATGGGCTTGTTGGTCTTCGCATCGAGTGCCGTCGTATAATCAATAACAACCTCGCCGTAGTACTCTCTGCCGATCAGATCATGAATCGTCAATCCTGCTTCCAAATCTTTCTTCATCTTTTCAGCGGCTTGCATGACTGCCCTTCCGCCGAGCACAGTCGCTCGCGAGGCAGTTGTCATCCCGCAGGGAGTCGGCTGCGTGGTGTCGATGTTCACTCGCACCTTGCGTGGATCAATGCCCGTCACTTCACTGAAGAACTGAATCATCACCGTGCAGTAGCCCTGCCCCATTTCCGTGAATCCCGTGTAGATCATGACAGTCTCGTCGGGCTGGACCTTGACCAGTGCATGCCCGTACTCCGGCATCCCATTGCCGATTCCGACATTCTTAATGCCGCATGCAACGCCGGCGTATTTTGATGAGTAGTAGATATCCTTGACGGCGAGCAGCGTCTTCCGGATGCCGACTGACTTCTCAAAAACCTGTCCCGTGCAGAACGTATCACCGATATCCACCACGTTCCGCCAGCGCATCTCCCAGCCGTCTATCCCTACCTTATCGGCCAGGATGTCCATCATCCCTTCGATGGCAAACGCTGCCTGGTTCGCGCCAAAGCCGCGCATTGCTCCGCACGGCAGGTTATTGGTGTAGACGCCAAGAGATTCCACATCCAAATTGGGGATGTTGTAGGGACCGCCGGCATGTCCCGCCGCGCGCTCAAGTACTTTAGTGCCCACAGATGCATATGCTCCCTTATCGCCGATCATGCGTGCAAGCAGTGCAGTGATTCTGCCATCCTCGTTGCATCCAACGGTGAGCGTCATTTTGATCGGATGACGTTTTGGGTGGAGCCGGATGCTTTCGTCCCTTGTAAGCGTTGCTTTCACGGGCTTGTTCGAAAGCCATGCCATCAGTGCGACCTGTCCCTGGATGCTGAGGTCTTCCTTCCCTCCAAACGCTCCGCCGTTTGAAACAAGCGTGACTGTCACTCCATCCTCGGGCAGCCCGAGGAAAGAAGCAATCTGCTTGCGGTCATCGAACACACCCTGACCTTGGCTGAACACTTCAATCGTCCCATCCCGACGAATCGCGATCGAACTCTCAGGCTCCAGGTATGCATGCTCGATCATTTGCGTCTCGAATGTCCGCGTCTCAACAAACGCTGATTCGGTCAGCGCCTTATCGACATTGCCACGTTTAATGACCGATCTGGAAAGGAGGTTATCATGATCGGTATGGACACGCGGCGCGTCGGACTTCAGTGCCTCTTCAGGATCAAATACGCCGGGCAGCACTTCGCACTGGACTTCGATGAGGGCGACTGCTCTGCGTGCTGTCCGCTCGTCCACAGCCACTACGCCAGCAAGGATATCACCAATGTAGTGTGTTGTCTCTCCCTCAGCAACGAAAAGCGGCCAGTCCTTGTAGATTAGCCCTTGCCTGCGTTGACCTCGAACGTCGTCTGCTTTAACGACCCTTTTGACCCCGGGAACCTGCTGTGCCTTTGATGCATCAATTTTCAGCACTTTCACTCGCGGGTGCGGCGAGAAAAGGAAAGCGGCATGGAGCATGTCAGGAAGCCGCATATCGTCGATATAAGGTTGCTCACCCATTGCGAACTTTTCTACATCCATGCGAGGCAAACTGGACCCTATCTTGCCTGAATAGTCCGGTTGCGGCAGCGGCTTGCCACGAAACGCGTCCGCCGCAAGCCCGATCGCATCTATGATCTTCACGTAGCCGGTACAACGACAGATGTTGTTGTTGAGTGCACGGGCGATCTCGTCTCGCGTGGGTGTCGGATTGTTGTCAAGGAGATGTTTTGCATGGACCACGATGCCCGGAATGCAGAACCCGCACTGCGAACCTGCAGACACAGCGAACGATCTCGCGAAAATATCCCGTTCACGTTCATTCACACCCTCGAGCGTTATGACCTTTTTACCGGCAACTTTTTTAGCAGGCACAGCACACGATGAGAGTGCCTTGCCATCAACTATGACTGTGCACGCTCCACATGAACCCTGTGGTGCACAGCCATTTTTCGGAGAGATCAAGCCGGCCCGATCGCGCAACACAGTCATCAGAGATTCTCCGTCATGGAGTGCCGCTCGAAACGGTTCCCCATTGAGTACGAATTCTACATCAAAGGCTTCTGAGTCAAATCTTCTCAAAGGCTCGCTCATTTGTTCCCACGTTTACAAAATGGATACGGCTCAAGTTCAGCATCCCCTTGAGTAAAGTCTCCATGATCAAGAAATTTCTCATATCAACAAGGTGATCCTTCAGTCCAGCACTTGAGTCAACACGAGTAATATCACGTGTCCGTTGATTGATGTGCAACGTAACATAGCCATCGTGGAAAACGTATTCTCCGCCGTCCTGATCGTGCATTAATTCATACACATGGTCGTCTTTGCGTTGATAAAGCTTCGGCATTGTTCCGTCGCTAACAAGCACAAAGCCGTCCAGTGACTTCGAGCGATTCCATGTCTCGAGCGACCCGAAGAAGCGGGGCTTCATCAAGAAAGGCCCTCCATCCTCCGGGCAAAAAACATCGCAGTTGCCACAGTCGTTGCAGGCATCAGCAAAGTTCGCAATCTGGTGTTTTTTTTCAACCTTGAAAACCCCACCCTCAATCTCGCGATAACCTTGACCATTAACAATAATATTGCGGTACTGGATCTCAACTGGCTCGATCTCGAAATAGAAATTGGCGTCGTTCGGGCACGTGGGAATGCACTTGTCGCAATTGATGCAATCCCAGAGGTGCAGGTGGCTACCTATCTTGCGGGGAGTCTTGCGGTTGTTGCTTGCATGATATCGAGGATTTTCAATGCTCCTTTCGAGGACACCGGCAGTGTTCTGCAGAATGGCCGAATCAAGTTCTGAGATGGATCGACCTTGTCCATCATTACGTTGGGGTTTTCGATCCTTGGATTTCGGATCCATACCCTCGGACTTGTCACGAACCTCCGTTGTCCTTATGATAAATTCGTCGATGGTTACAGCCTCCACTTCCTTCATCTTCCTCTCAAGGTTCGTCAGGTAAAGCGGCTGCCTGCCGTATCCGCCCGGCCGGAGGAGGTCAGTGCAGGTTGTGATCGGGACGAGGCCCATGCTCACACAGTCGGCGAAGTTGTTTGCATCGACACCACCGGCAAACGAAATAGGAAAATCGGGACCAAAGGCTGCTCTCCACTCATCGACAAGTGCAAGGTTGAGAATGTGTAACGGCCTGCCCGAAAGATACTGAATGTTATCGCGAAGGAATTCTCCCTTATTGAACACCTCGAGCGTGTTCCCAAACTTCACACCGATTGTTTTTCCCTGACGCTGCGCAACGGATTGCAACGGACGAACCACATCCACAGCATCGGCAAACGTCACATTGATATCATAAACCTTTTCGTTGACCTCAATATCCGTATAGCCGAGTTTCTCCTGCAGAAGATATTCGAGTCGCTCTTTTCCAAGCATTGGAGGGTTCATCTTGATGATGACATGGAAATCCATTTCCGTCAAAAGAAACTCACAGATGCGTTCAATCTCGTTGGCCGGAGTGCCGTGGAATGTCGAAAGAGTGATGCTGTTGCCGATTTCACTCTTGAATGGAAGATCTCTATACGATTTGAACTCAGAAGGAATCTGTGCTCGGAAGTCTTCGACTTCGGTAGATGCGTTGCGGATAGTTGTCAGCCAATCACGGATCTCTTGACTTTGAATGCCCGCAAGATCATAGCCAACGCTGATGTCAAAGACAGTGTTAAGATTAGGGCTCGAGATTTGAGATCCAGCTTCTGAGTTAAGAAGCCAGTGCTTTAATATCTCAACAATCATGCTGCCTTTGACGTACTCCCGGAGCGAATCTTGAAGACGAAGCTCCTGCGACCACTCAGTGTTATATCCAACTGTCGACATATCGATGCAGGGACGGGATAGTTCCAGCCTGTCTTTTATCTGAACAGTTTTCAACTCGACGACTCGGGCTCCGCCCAGCCACGAAAGAACAATATTCTGTGCAAGTTGTGTCTGCGGTCCCGCCGCAGGCCCGAGTGGGTTTGCAGCCGGATTACCGCAAAAGAGAACCGACATATCGACGCTGGTGCTCGGCCGATAGAACAACCGGGACGGCAAATCGAAGATCGCGCCGTTCCTTGTGTGTTCGTAGTAGATCCGCCGCAATAATTGCTCGAACGGTATGGGGATTAGCTCAGCCATTAGGAATCACAAGTTCTCCATTCTGTCCCATAGCATGTTTGTCACCTTTGCAGCCTTCCGGTACTCTGAAGGAACATCAACACCAACCACCTCTCGGTCCTTCACAACCCACTTCCCTGCTACCATTACAGATTCCACCATCGATGATCGGAAGCCGAAGAGGAAGTGCCAGACAAGATTTATCTCAGTCATCGGTGTAGGAGGATCGTAATCCAGAACGATAAGATCGGCAACAGATCCACTTGCCAATGTGCCGAACTCAGAGCCAAATATCTCTGACACCAACCGCTGGCCACCCTGGAGGAAATCGATGGGGAGACTTCCCTGCATTCCGCATTCTGAATCCTTCATTTTGAAAAATCCCATACGTACCTCTTCGATCATATCTGCCGCAAAGCCGTCCGTGCCGAGAGCAGCACGTTCGCCGAAATTATGGACCGGAGCATAGCCCACATGATTATTCATGTTCGAACGCGGGTTGTGAACGAGCCAAGAATTCGCGGTATGAAGCTTTGGAAAATCCCCAGGGGGAACATGAATGCAATGTGCGAGAATCGATTCCTTTCTCAAGATCCCATGTTCCAACAAACGGTCGATGACGGCAGATTTGTATTTATCCATCGCATCTGCAGCATCACATTTGTCTTCCGCGACATGGATATGAACCCCAGTCTTATGCCTGGCAGCCATCTCACCGCAGAGATGCAGAGAGTCATTACTCAATGTGAACGACGCATGCGCACCAACCAAACCACGAAATTGAGCATCTGACCCATTCGCCCGGAGAAAGCGTTCGTTTTCATCAAGCCCGCTATCACGTTCTTTTCCTCCTCCCCTGTCAGTCACCTCGAAGCACAAGACACCGCGCATCCCTACTTTCCCCAGTGCCTCTTTTATGATATCTAATGAACCTTTAATTGCTTGTGGTGAAGAGTGATGGTCCACGAGCGTCGTCGTCCCACATCGTATCGCCTCAATCGCACCTATGAGCGCACTATAATAGATGGACTCGTCATCAAGCGCTCGGTCAAGCCTCCACCAAATGTTCTGAAGGATCTCGAGGAAATTCTTGGGGGGATTCTTGGGCGGAGGCATCCCCCGGGAAAGTGTTGAGTACAAATGCGTATGAGCACACACAAATCCCGGCATTACCACCTTGCCGTGCAGATCAAGGACGTCTTCCCCTTGGCTCGCCAGCAGATTTCCCCCACACTCAGCAACTGTCCCATTCTCGATGCGAATATCGGTCTGTTCGATCGACGGAGGAACAAGAATCACACATTGTGCATTCTTAATCAGCAAATTCAACTCTGGGATAAAACGTTAGACATCGAAAGAACCGGAAGCGCGTGTGACAGAGCATCAATATTCGGCTCGATGTGCAGAGCCTCCCCTGCGGCCTGCTTTGCCGAGCTAATGTCTTTTAGCCCGTTTCCTGTAATGACCACAAGAGCGCTTTCATTCGATTTGACAATTCCTTGTTCGATCGCCTTTTTTAATCCGGCAACGGCGGCAATCCCAGCCGGCTCCCCAAACACACCGGCAAGTCGAGCGGTCATCCGCATAGCTTCAAGAATTTCTTCATCGGCCACTGTGATCATGTCGCCACTGGATGCCTTCATCTGTTGAATCGCTCGCCGCCAATTGCGCGGTGTCCCCACAGCGATGCTATCGGCAAGTGTGTGAGGTTCGGATGGGACCAAGTCTTTCCCGGAGCAAAACGCATCCACAATCGGTCGAGCTCCCTCCGCCTGAACACCCAAGAGCCGAGGAGCACGCTCAGTAAACCCCAGCCGTTTCATTTCCTGAAATCCTTTGCCGATGCCCCCTATCGTGCAGCCATCACCAACGGAAACCACCACCCAATCCGGGAGATGGTCTTTGCATTGGTCAACGATCTCCAGACCGGCTGTTTTCTTGCCCTCGACGAGAAATGGATTTGTGCCGCTATTGCGGTTGTACCAGTTGAACTCCACGCAGGCTTCACGGCAAAGATCAAACGCTTGCTCATAGGTTCCTTTCACCTTCAACACAGTCGCACCGAAGATGAGGAGCTGGGTGACCTTTGGCTCAGGAGCCCGTTCTGGAACAAATATGAAACTCTGCAGGCCTGTTGCAGCCGATAGACCCGCTAGCGAAGATGCAGCATTCCCTGTTGACGCACAAGCAATCGTGGTATATCCAAACTCGATTGCCTTAAGCACACCGATGGAACTTGCGCGATCTTTTAATGATGACGTCGGATTCCGGCCATCATCCTTCAAGAACAATTGCCCGATTCCTACTGCGCGGGCAAGTCGTGGCGAATCGTACACAGGTGTCGAACCCACTTGAAGATTTGGCAGAGATATCTCAGAGGAGATCGGCAGCAGCTCGCGATACCGCCAATGATCCAGTGGTCGATGGTTCAAAGACTCATGCTTGAAGTATCTCGCAAGCGCATCATAATCATACTGCACATCAAGGATACCCTGGATGCCGCAGCTGGGACACGTCATCATGTTACCGTACTGATATGTACTCCCGCACACGAAACATTTCAGTCCAGTAACAAACTTAGGAGGAGGAAACGCCATTAGAGAAATTCACTTGAAAGAAAGTCTGACACCGTTTTGAACGACGGTTGAATGGAGTGGATAGTTAGTTTATTTGAGATATTGCTTTGCTCTTCTCGCCCGTAAAGTCGCTGTCTTCTTTGAGATGTCACGCATTGTTGGTGCCACTCCAACTAGATCTTTATACGATGAAAGTGGTAGAGCGCTCGGTCCAACTACTTGAAACTCGATATTGTAGAACAATCATTTAGTTGAAACGGCACTTACCTCTTCGAGCGGATCCTTGACCAACGAAATGATCCTGTTCTCATCTGCCGCCAAATGGCGTGAACTGTGCCTCACTGCAATCAATTCCGCCACAATGCTAATCCCGATCTCCTCAGCCGTCTTTGCCCCTATGCTTAATCCTACGGGCGCGTGAACTTTTGAAAGCCGCTCTCGCGAAATCCCATCTGCCATGAGATGTTTGAAGGCAAGTATCACCTTCCTTTTGCTTCCGATCATTCCCACAAACTTAGGATCAAATTGAAGAGTCTTTTCCAACACAATTTCATCATGCCGATGACCTCTCGTTACTATGACAACAAATGTTGAGGGTGTAATGTGAACTTTCTCAAAAGCTTCCTCATAGCTCTCACAGCACACTATTTCAGCTTCCGGGAAGCGCTCGCTGTTTGCAAATGCCGGGCGATCGTCTACAATGGTCACACGGAAACCACCCAGTGCCGCACAGCGGGAAACTATTCTCCCGACGTGCCCGCCACCGAAGACAATAAGCGGCGGCTCGCATTGCACAAACTCGATGATATATTCATCCGAGCCTGCCTGTATTCGTTCCGCTCTGTGGCTTAGCCCAACCTTTCGAATTGCGTCACGTAGCAACCCCTGGCTGTCCCCAGCGAAAGGCCTCCCTTCTATGATGTTTCCATCAATACCGAACAACATCTTATGCGTAGTGCCATCCCCCAAGATGCCGGTAACCAGGACTGTATCCTCACCCGATTCCATAGCCTTGGCGATGTAGTCGTAAATCGGCAACATCGGCACGTCGAGTGGCTCAAGCAGGACATCGAGGGTGCCTCCACAACTGAGGCCGGTGTCCCCGAGGAGATCGTTAAGTTCGAAGGCCATTACTTCAGCACGTTGTCTACCAGAATTCTTAGCCACGCTCGAAAGGATGCCGCCCTCCATGCAACCTCCTCCAATGGTTCCGATGGCACGGATCTTTCCCTCCAACCGAATCAACATCCTGGATTGAAGTGGAGCCGGCGTTGAGCCATGGGCAGTGATTATTGTTACCAGCACCGCGCGTTTCTCCTCACGAAGCGCTGTGCAGATTTCTCTGAAGATTTTCATAGTCCTCACGCGTATCGATATCGCAGATGATTCCTTCGTCTTTCGTTTCCACTTCAACAACTTCCGCAGCGTGGGACCAGACGACGGAACGCGCCCCCATGTCTGGCGGAGCTTTTTTCAGCTCACCGAACAACTTTGCCGAAAACAGAACGGGATGCCCCCGCTTCCCTTTGAAAGTCGGCAACGCAATAAGACAAGAAGTCTCATAAAATTTTCCTACAAGTGCGTCGAACACCTCTGCGCTAACCATGGGATTATCAACAGGGTGAAGGAGAATTCCATCAGGAGAGAACGGCTCAACCGTTTCGATGCCTTTCACTAATGATGAAAGCTGACCTGCACTGTAGTCTTGGTTGATAACAACGGTAACGTCGAGGCCTGCAAGCTCTCTCTTGATCTCTTCAGCATTTGCTCCCAAAACGACAACAACCTTCTCTACCTCAGACGAATTCAGAACATCGACGATATGCCGAATGAACGACTTTCCGCCAATTCGGAGCAACGCCTTTGGCGTTCCCATGCGGCCAGATTCGCCTGCTGCTAGAACAATCGCTGCAACCATATCCTATCACTAATCCTGCGCGATCAGATGCCCTGTCAAACCATTTGTAACTTAACCTCATTTGACGAAAAAATCAACGAATACAACGACTCCCTACTTAGCATTCCAATATCAGTTGTGAAACGCCGCAAGTTTCAAGGAAACTGCATTTATGTGGTTCAAAACAGAGCTTTGTCATCCGCTCTACAGATTCTTTTTCGAAAATGCCCCCCCTGGACCAACGTACACGTGCTTGAGTTGAGCCAAAGTTACCGTTGATCGGCTTTAAGGTTAGCTCTATGTGGGTAGGAGGCAGGAGTAGCTTATTGGATGCTGGGAGGTTTGGCAAAGAGGCGGGCTATCGTCAGAATCTCGTCATAGCAACTCCGGCGATAGACGGGGAGTTGAAGGGTCAAGGCACATTCACCAGTACTCCTCTAGACGCCTCGACACTCTCACGCAACTCAATTCATACTCGATCACCCTTTCCAAGGCCATCCCGTTTGGCCCATGCTCTTCTTGCAGAGTTTTCCTGAGCAGATCAATGGGCATTTGTCGTGCTTTCGGGTTGTCCCTATCCAGGCCCCACATGAGCGGATTGAGAGCGATGTATTGCTCAACGAGAAATGATCGACGTCGTGCCGTGGGCTGAATATGTTCCCCGATCTAATACTCTGGTTCTTTACAAAAAAGATCTATCTGAGCAACAACAGTTTCTTGCTTTGCACAAAACTCTCACCTGAAGGCCCTAGTGCCTGAATGCGGTAAAAATACAAACCACTTGCAAGTCCTGTTGCATCAAACTGCTCTGAGTAGTAACCGACGGGTCTTGTCTCATCAACAAGATTGGCCACTCGCTCACCAATAATGTTGAACACTTCAAGCCTCACCCGGCTTTCCTGTGGCAGTGCAAACTGAATTTGCGTTGATGGATTGAAGGGGTTCGGGTAGTTCTGCTCCAAAGCATACACTGTGGGGAGAGGCTCCACTTCCACATCTGTCAGCACATCAACCCGAATACCATCCGTATGGTGCACTGTTCCATCAAGGTCAACCTGCCTCAAGCGGTAATACCACATTTCACCGTTGGCTGAGTTGTCGGTATAGGTGTAACTGTGCCGAATGAGCGTTGTACCGTGACCAGGGATAAAACTGTTGGGCAGTTCGACAAAGGTGTGCTGGTTTACCCTCCGCCGTTCGACGAAGAAGCCATAGTTATTAACCTCGGTAATTGTTATCCAATTTAGTTGTACGCTGTTTGCGCTGATGTAGATGCCGGTGAAAGAGGAGAGCTGGATGGGGAGCGGTTCAGCTCCAGCACTCAATACTACATTATCCAAACCGAATTCATCTCTTGACCCCGCAGCTCCAACGGCATCGTCGCTCGGCCATCTAAGGAAAACAGAGTCGCCATCTGCTACACTCAAACCCGTAATACTCGTAGTTTTGTTTTCAGAAGTCCAGGATGGACTTAGGTCAGCGGCCTCAGGACTTGTAAAGTCCAATGCGGGAACGTCTGTATATGTGACGTCATCGGTTGAATACGAGAAATTAAAAAAAGTTGATCGGTCCTGATTGTTGTAAACATAGATATCATATGAGACATTTAATTTGGTTAACACATCACCTGTATTATTTCGTATCTTTAGAGTTATATTCCCAGGTGTAAAATCGCTGCCATCTGACTGAAATCCAAATGAGAAATCACCTGAAGAGACTTCCCAAGCGTAGATC
>JAPUKJ010000227.1 GCA_027295705.1 Ignavibacteria bacterium
TCGTAGGGTACAGGCCGCTATCAAATCTGCTGAGGCCACCGTTGCCGCGGCTGAGGTTAATCTCGAAAACACCCGCATTCGGGCACCGTTTGATGGAACTGTCCTGACAAAAGATGCAGAGGTTGGCGAAATTGTAGCTCCGTTCGCATCCTCGGCAAATTCTCGCGGCACTGTGGTCACGATGGCTGATATGTCTTCCCTTGAGGTTGAGGCTGATGTTTCCGAGTCGAACATTACGCGCGTAAGCATAAACCAGCCGTGTGAGATTGTTCTTGACGCATATCCGGACATCCGGTACGCAGGCTTCGTGCACAAAATAGTTCCCACAGCAGACAGAGCGAAGGCGACCGTGCTCACCAAAGTGCGGTTCAAGGAACGAGACGAGCGTGTGCTCCCAGAAATGAGCGCGAAGGTAACTTTCTTCTCCAAAGAGGTTGAGCTATCAACGGGGAACTCAACGCCAAAACTGACTGTTCCAGCAGAATCAGTTGTGACGCGCGAAGGGCTTCAAGTCGTTTTTCTCGTGCGGGGAGGAACGGCCACCGAGGTACACGTGAAAACCGGAAAACGGATCGGCGACCGCATCGAAATCACAGAAGGGTTAAATCGCGGAGACAACGTCGTCCTGCGTCCCGATCCCTCTCTGTCCAACAATACGAAAGTCAAAGTTATGTGAACGCCTGCACAACCCGATCATCTAGAAAACCTGAACGACTAGATCGGGTACGGGATTGCAGCTACAATGGAGACAGCAATGTCGCATCAAACAATTGAGCTGAAGAACGTTTCGAAAACCTATATGCGCGATAGTCTGGAGATTCCTGTGCTCTCTAATATCTCACTCACAGTACCCGAGGGAGAGTTTCTTGCCTTGATGGGACCATCAGGTTCCGGGAAGACAACACTTCTTAACCTCATAGCTGGAATTGATCGACCCGACAAGAAGGGATCGAACAGGAATCCATATGTCAACCAAATCATCGTGCATGGAACTGATTTAGGTACACTTGGAGAGTCAGCTCTGGCAGCGTGGCGCTCCCGCCATATGGGATTCATATTCCAGTTTTATAACTTGCTGCCTGTTCTCACAGCATATGAAAATGTGGAATTGCCGTTGCTGCTCACCAAACTTTCAAGAAAAGAAAAAAGAGAGCATGTTGAAGCTGCATTGAACCTGGTAGGCTTGGCAGACCGGATGCAACACTATCCGAAGCAGCTCTCAGGCGGCCAGGAGCAGCGCGTAGCGATTGCCCGGGCAGTGGTCAGCGACCCGACAATCATCGTTGCTGATGAACCAACGGGAGATCTGGACAAAGTATCTGCTGCAGAGATTATGACGTTGCTGGAACGGCTCAAAAGCGAATATAAGAAAACGATCGTCATGGTGACGCATGACCCACGGGCCGCAGAGAAGGCGCACAAAGTCATGCACCTGGAAAAGGGTGAATTGAGCTCGTGAGATACCTCTTCAATCTTGGAGGTGGATAATCCTCTGTAGACAAGAACAAGCGAAATTTGTATTCACCTGACTCTCTGACATGAGAATCCGTAAACTGGTTTTCAAGAACATGATGCGGCACAAGCTGCGCAGTCTTCTGACAGTTTTGGGGATTGCAATCGCCGTAATGGCATTTGGTTTGTTACGAACCGTTGTCAACGCTTGGTACGCTGGCGTCGATGCATCTTCCGTCAACCGTCTCATCACGCGCCATGCAGTGTCGTTTATCTTTACCCTCCCGCTTTCCTACCGCGATCAGATCGCCAGAGTACCGGGTGTCGCAAACGTAACATTCGCAAACTGGTTTCAGGGTGTTTATATCGACCCAGATCAGTTCTTCGCCCGTTTAGCGGTTGATGCCGATACGTACCTGGACGCGTACCCCGAATTCATCGTGGAACCTCAACATCTCGAGACTTTCAAAAAGGAACGAAGCGCCTGCATCATTGGAGAAAAAATTGCTCAAACATACAACTTGAAGCTTGGCGATATCATGCCCGTTGAGGGGGACATTTACCCGGGTTCATACGAATTTGTCGTGCGGGCAATTTACAAGCCGCGCGAGAAACGGACAGACGCAACGCAGATGCTTTTTCACTGGAAGTATCTGGACGAACGGATCCGGCAAAGTCAACCCGGTCGCGAAGGCAAAGTCGGGTGGTACATCGTTACCATTAGCGACCCGACCAAAGCTGCACAGGTCTCTGAAGCAATAGACGATCTCTTTGCAAACTCACGCGCCGAAACGAAATCTGAGACAGAGGCGGCGTTCCAGCAGAGTTTCGTCTCGATGTCGGGAGCGATCATCACAGCAATGAACTTTATTTCGTTCGTGATCATCGGGATTATACTCCTTGTGTTAGGTAATACCATGGTCATGACGGCACGCGAGCGGATGCGAGAGTATGCCGTGCTGAAAACACTTGGTTTTACCAGAGGGCACATCATCGGTTTGATTGCAGGTGAATCCTTGTTGATTTCCATTATAGGGGGAGCAGTCGGTTTATTCTTTACATTCCCGACTACTGAAGCATTTGCTGCGGCCCTTCCCTCAGGCTGGTTCCCCGTCTTCGAAGTGGCACCAACTACGATCGTGCTTTCCGCCTCGTCGGCAGTGCTCGTTGGCGTCTTAGCAGCACTCTTCCCAATCTGGCGTGCCACGTCAATGAAAATCGTTGATGGATTGAGGCAAGTAGGCTAGGAGTGTCTTTTTCATTCAATCTATGAGCCCATACTAACATGAGAATTCCTTTAATCTACAGCATCAGGAATTTGTTAACACGCAAACTTACTGCCTTCCTCACAATACTCGGTATTGCGCTTGTGGTGTTTGTGTTCTCTGCCGTTCTCATGCTCGCATATGGTGTGAAGAGAACTCTTGTTGCTACAGGCTACGAAGAAAATGTTATCATGCTGCGAAAAGGTTCAGATAACGAGCTACCAAGTAACTTCCCACGCGATATCGCAAACCTTGTCAGAACCCTGCCTCAGATCGCAACTGGGCAAAATGGAAAGCCTATCGCTTCCAACGAAGTAGTCACGATCATCAACCTACTGAAGATAGGAACGAATGACATGGGGAATGTCACAGTGCGGGGAGTCTCACCTGAGGCGATGGAGCTTCGTCCGGCAGTTCAGTTGACAGAAGGTCGCATGTTCGCATTCGGCTCACGTGAAGTCATCGTTGGAAGTTCCATCAATTCCAGATTTCGCGGTGCCAAGCTTGGTCAAACACTAAAAATCGGTGGCGACGAGTGGAGGATTGCTGGCATCTTCGAAGCAGATGGGTCTGGGTTCGAGTCCGAGGTCTGGGGAGATGCCGAACAGGTGATGCAGACACTAAATCGTCTCAGCACCTTCTCATCAATGACTGTTCGACTCAACCACAAAGGAGACTTTGATGCACTGCAGGATGCCATGGACAGGGATCGGCGCTTCCAACAGATTAGGATCGAGCGGGAAAAAGAGTACTACGAACGTCAGTCTCAACTCATGGCCACATTCATCAGGATCTTGGGACTTGTTGTCACAATCATCTTCAGTGCCGGCGCTATGATTGGCGCTATGATAACCATGTATGCATCTGTTGCAAACCGCACAGTGGAGATAGGAACTCTTCGCGCCCTCGGGTTCAAGCGCCGGAGTGTTTTAGCAACATTCCTCCTGGAATCCATTTTTCTCTCACTGGTCGGCGGACTTGTGGGATTACTCATCGCATCAGGTCTGCAATTCTTCACGATCTCAACAATCAATTTCGGTACCGTCGCTGAACTTGCCTTCAGCTTCTCTCTTTCACTTGACATAGCCCTTTGGGCCCTCGCCTTTTCGGTAATCATGGGCGTCATAGGCGGTTTCCTTCCGGCAGCCCGCGCCGCTCGACTCGATATCGTAACGGCTTTGAGGGCTTCGTAGGTCAAAAAACAAAGCCGGGTCATATGATCCGGCTTTTTTCTATCCCCAACCTTCGCTTGTCACCCAAACGCCACCCGCAACGCCTTACGATTTGCCTCGATAGTCTTGTCGATATCGGCATCAGAGTGAGCCATCGATACAAATCCAGTTTCAAATTGAGATGGTGCCAGATAGATTCCCTGTTGTAACATCTCGCGAAAGTACAGACTAAA
>JAPUKJ010000228.1 GCA_027295705.1 Ignavibacteria bacterium
TCCCTCCAACATTAAGATTCAACAGAAGACCTCCCAAAGATTCCAGATGGGCGTGCGAGTCAATGAAACCGGGATAAACTGGTCTTCCTTTCAGATCGACAACGTGTGTTGACTCAAATGCCGATTGAATATCATCATTTGAGCCGACAGCGACAATCTTGTCGCCATCAATGGCAATTGCCTCTGCGATAGGCTGTTCATCATCGACTGTGTAAACAAGACCGTTAACCAACAGCATCGATGCCTCCTCGGTGCGTGGATGAATGAAGACTAAATATATCAGCGTAGCTGCAACGACAATTATCGGAATGAGAACTTTGGGTTTCATCTGATATGGTGGGACCAAGTAGGGAATTCAATATAGACAAACCCCTAATCATAATCCAGCCAATACATCTCATCATGGACCAGCACACTAACGCCGTCACACTCTCGAAGAAAGGAAACATTGCAACTCATACTCAAAATATCTATGTTGGCACTCACCACAAAGCATCCAGCCTGAAAGGAACAGCCTTGCCGAAACGAAACTATTATCCTCCGGTCCCAACAAAAGACCTCCAGACGTTCGTTAAGATAGTACGCAGATTGCGAAAGGAATGTCCATGGGATCGGGAACAGACACACCAGTCAATCCGCCACAGCCTGATCGAAGAAGCCTACGAAACGGTAGAGGCTCTCGATGAAAACAACCTTGAAGAGCTAAGGAGGGAACTTGGCGATTTACTGCTTCATGTTGTCATGCACGCGACGATAGCAGAGCAAGCAAAAGAGTTTACGCTCAAGGACGTTGTGCAAAATATCACCAATAAGCTCATTCATCGCCACCCGCACGTCTTCGGGACAAAAAAAGTAAGAGACGCAGCGGAGGTGAAGCACCAATGGGAGAGGCTCAAGCTCGATGAGGGACGAAGCTCCGTTCTTGACGGAGTACCCAAAGGCATGCCTGCTTTGCAGCGTGCTCTGCGCGTCCAGGAGCGCGCGGCCAACGTAGGCTTTGACTGGGACAAGATCGATGATGTTTGGGACAAGGTTCTGGAGGAGGCAGAGGAATTAAGACCTACATTGCGGAAAAAAAAGACCAAAAAGCGCGAAGAAGAGTTTGGGGATTACCTGTTTGCCCTAGTCAACTATGCTCGCTTCATTCACGTAAATCCGGAGAATGCGCTTCGTAGCACAATTGAAAAATTCACGAAGAGGTTTCGGTACATCGAACAGGAGCTGCATAGACGTGGGAAGAGCGTTCACGCTTCATCCCTGGAAGAAATGGACGGTCTTTGGAACGAGGCAAAGAAACGAAGGCAGTGATCAATACGTGCGCACCTAGCTCCTTCGTTCTGAGTTCTCGGAGTCAACCACATCATCCACTGTCTGGTTTGCCCCGTTGCGATACTTGTCATATGCGTCTATGATGTCTTTCACCAGGCGGTGCCTGACGACGTCGTTTTTGTCGAAATACACGAACGAAATCCCTCCGACTTTTTTCAGTACTTCCTGAATCTGAACCAAACCGGACGCCGACTTGTTTGGAAGGTCGATCTGAGTCACATCGCCTGTAACGATCGCTCTCGAGTTTGGTCCCAATCGAGTCAAGAGCATTTTCATTTGCATTGCCGAGCAGTTTTGCGCCTCATCAAGAATCACAAATGCGTTATGGAGCGTCCGTCCCCGCATGTAGGCAAGCGGTGCAATTTCAATGATCCGCTTCTCAAGATATCCCCTTAGCTTTTCCCCTGGAATCATGTCATCCAAAGCATCATACAGCGGACGCAGATAAGGGTCCACTTTCTCCTTCAAATCTCCCGGCAGAAAACCTAAGCTTTCTCCAGCCTCAACGGCCGGCCTTGTAAGAATTATCTTTGTAATCTCATTGTTCTTGAGACCTGCGACAGCCAGAGCAACAGCCAAGTAGGTCTTTCCGGTTCCTGCAGGACCGATGCCAACCACGATGTCATTTTCCTTTACCCTCCGTACGTACTCTCTTTGTCCGGGAGTTTTGGCTCTGATGATTTGATTTTTTGAATACAAAACAACTGTATCCAGATCATCGCGAGCTACAGATGAAGCAACGCTCTTTGGGGGTGCCGGCTCTTCATTCACCGTAACGAGATCGATGACAGTGTTGACATCGTTTGTTGTAAGATTTCCATTTTTGTTCAGGATAAAAATCAGCTCTTTGAAAATTTTCTCAAGCTGAGCAACTTCTGATGGTTCGCCACGAACAGTCACGACGTCCCCACGCACTACAATGTTCGAGTCAAAGCGGTTCTCCACAATCTGCAGATTGGAATCATTCGGACCCACCAGCCCGAACGTATCGCCGCCTTGAATTTTGATTTTTCGTTCTACCAAAGGTTTTCTCCTATTGAAACCAACCTAACTGTCACGTGCAGACGAATACAAAACCCCCTCCCCTGCAGGTTGCAGGAAAGGGGGTTTCAATTCTTGATTACTGATCGACGCAAAAAGGCAAACCAACTGCTGGAAGGTACCTCCTAGCTGCCCGACAATTTGCTGTAGTACGATCTGGCCGCAGCTTTCTCTTGAGAAGTCATGGGACCAGAAGATGGAATACTAAGCTTCTGCCCTGGGTAAATGAGATCGGGGTCTTTGATCTTATCCCTGTTGCCTTGCCAGATCTTTGGCCACATCCAGGCATTGTTGTAGATGTCTCTCTTCTTGGAGATATTCCACAAGCAATCCCTGTCGCGTGCCCATGTACCTACTGTATATGTCTTCCCTCCACCCGCAAGGGTCGTTCGCAAGCTCTCTATTTTCTCATTGAGAGCCGTTAAACGATCCCAGAACTCAGGGATTAACGATAGCTTGTTCTCCCATAATTCTTTCACCGTTGCTTCCAGCTCATCAACCTCATCGCTCCGCGCCATGAGATCAGCATCAGAAAGCCTCATTAATTCATTGGCTTTGTTGTCTGCTCCCTCGATTTCACTTCTGTACGCCGCGGCCCCCGCCCTATCCGAGCCTACTAGTCCATACAATTCGTCAAGACACTTTTCTATATCGTCATCAAGCATCTCGGATTGATCTTCCAGAGCCGAAATCTCAGCATCCAGCGCCTCTACCTTAGCACTGAGGTCGCCGACCATAGACTGGTATCGGTTCATTTCCTGCTGCCATTCGTCCTTCGATATCTCTTGGGCAAAAACATTTCCCACGGACACAACAAGCAAGGCAGCAAGCATGAAGGAAAATAATCTGTTCAGATTCATTGTCGAAAACTCCTTTTGTTGATTCTACTCGTGATTGGTTCGGCTCCCTATTTCCCCAGCCGCTGCTCGACGACCTTTTGATCGTCGTTGCACTTTTTTAACTTCGCGTTCTTCTCTGCAATTTCCTTATTGAGCGCTGCTTTCTGCTGTTCCTTCTCCGCCGCCTCCTTTTCCAATGCTGCGTGTTCCTCTTTCAACTCATTCAACTGTCTCAGCATTTCTTCGTCAGGACTAGACGAACAACTGAATAGAACAAGTGAGCCTGACAGAAGGAAAGCCGTCGCAAGAGTCGTGACCGTCCTGTTCAATCTTATCATTGAAACCCCTCCTGAAATGAGATAAATGATAGGGTGTGAAGAGCCTATAACTTCAATAAACTACGCCAATTATAATAAAAAAGGATTCCTTTGTCAACAACGAAATTGGTTTTTCCCTTGAGATTTAGTGTACTTTCTCCGATTTCCACCTTTGGATGCTGGTTTAAGGAATTGTTCTATCACTCTTTCAATCAATGTATTGTCAAAGCCTTCCCAAGCGTCATCCATTGACAGGTACCGTAGACTCTCCTACAGGATCCCCCGCTCTGCAAAACTGGTATAGCCGTCGCCGGCAACAATAACATGATCATGCAAAGGTATCCCGACGATCTTCCCTGATTCAACCAGTTGCTTTGTGATATCAATATCCTCACGGCTCGGCTCACGATTGCCGCTCGGGTGGTTGTGAACAACGATGATAGATGCCGCAAGATGATCGATTGCCACCTTGAACACTTCGCGCGGATGAACAAGGCTGGCGTTCAAAGTCCCTTCAGAGAGTTCGACCTCGTGCTTTAATCCATTTTTCGAATCGAGCACCAGTACAACGAATACTTCCTTAGTGCGGTCACGCAGTCGGGGAATCATGAACTGCGCAACATCCTCCGGCGACCGTATAACTATTTTTTCTTCTTCTTTCGTCCCCTGCAACCGTCGCCCAATCTCAAACGCCGCGAGAATCTCAACGGCTTTTGCTTCTCCTACACCCTTCATTCGCATTAGCTCCTGTGCAGTCTTGCCTCCAATAGCGCGGAGGTTTCTCTCCTGCGTCAACAACTTCCTCGCCAGATCCAATGCAGTATATTTTCCAGTGCCCGCACGAATCAATATCGCTAGCAATTCAGCATCGGATAGCGCCCGCGGGCCTCGGTGGAGAAGTTTCTCTCGCGGCCTTTCATTCGCCGGCCAGTCCTTGATCTTCGTGTGATAATGGCCAGGCTCCGAAAGAACTTCACTTTTGCCATTCGTTTTCATAGGTCCATCCGTGAAAAGATTATTCCACCATCAATTCATCGATCAACTGTATCTTGTCCGATTTGTACTGAAGAATCTGCAGCCAGGGATTGACTCGTTTCTGCGAAAACCCGATCCTGGAGTGAAGTCCTCGGTAGTCTCGCACTTCTGTTAATGCGCGCGCTAGAGCATCTCGGCTGGAGGCGCCCCGGTAAATGAGGGAAAGCATCAACTTCGCAGTGTCATATCCGTAGAGTGTGTACTTCGTCGGTCGTTTCTTAAAACGGAGGTAGAACCGATTAAAAAAGTCCACGTAAGATGAACTGTCGGAATGGACAAAATTATCTGACTCGAAAATAACACCATCGCAATATCGTTTGTTGGCATTCAGATTTGAAAAATTGTTCCATTCTCCCGACCCAAGCAGCTCAGTCTGAAAATTGAAATAGACGAGCTGCGAGGAGACAAGGCCAATTTCTTCCGGAGCGCTGAGCGGAACATAAAAACCATCGATGCCCAGCACTGGATACTCCAGACTGTCGAGTCTTGGGTCGCTGTATAGAGCTTCAATGCCCAACGAATCAATTTGCTGTTTCGCATGTGGTCCCAGTAACGTTTTCGCATCAACAATATGGGAACCTTCAATCAGTGAATCGATTGTCTCCAGAGAAACACCAAGCTGGACGAGCTTGGCAATGTCTTCCCGGTTTAATTTCCCAGCGAATGATAATACCGGGTCGGCGACTCTGAGCATCCCCGCTTTCCTGAGATTTGCCAGCTGTATTTTGAAATCGGATGTGCCGCGCTCGTACCATTCAGTACCAAGCAGATTGGCCCCTAGGCGAAGCGCCTCACTAGCAAAGGCTTCAGCCATAAACTTAGCATAGGTGTCTATGGGAGCCAGAATCGCCAGATTTTTTAGTCCTTTCTGGTTAACAGCGTAACGAGCCATCGCTCTTCCCCGTGTTTCATAATCGGGGTTTGCTTGAAAGATAAAGCGGCCTACGGCGGCAATGCCGTTTGAGTTTGCCGTCGGAGTTACAAGTGGGACGCCTCTAGCATTCGCCAAGCCAACAGCAGCGGAAGTTGTGCTCGAGAATACTGGCCCTATTATGCCTATGATTTCATCATCACTAGTTAATTCATCTGTACCGCGCGTGGCAACGAGAGGATCACGCTCTGTATCCCGAGTTACTAGTGTCACCTTCACCCTCACCGAAGGATGCTGGAGGTATTCATCGAGCGCGAACACTATGCCGTCATAGATCTCCGTTCCAAGCTCCTTTGTTGGAGATGGTTTACTGTTCTTCATTAATGGAAGAAGCGCACCCAGTTTCACACTGCCGCGCTGCTCAACGCGGGCCCGAAGTGCTGCAACCCGATCAGCAAAAAGCTCTTGAGGATAATGGTCTATCAAAGTATCCACTGCAATAGCGGCGTCTGCTATCTTCCCATCCTTCGCCTCCTTCTCGCCAACCTTCAACCAGAAGAACGCGCGTTCACGAACACTCCGACTCTTACGCATGAGTTGCTTGACCGCTTCGATTTCTAGATACGCATCAATGATGCCATCCAAGGCAGCAAGAATGTCGCGCTCCAACTTCTTTGCACGAAGGGTTTGAGGTGTCTTCCGCCATGCATTCATCATGGATTGCACAGCATCGTCGTAGCGCCGAATTCTCAAATGTACCAACCCTAATGTGAATTCGGCATCAGCAACGTACTTGCTCGTAGGGTATTTACTCAAAAACACATTCAGGGTTCTTGCAGCTCCGAGGTTTTTATTCAACATGAACAACGCCTTCGCCTTCATTACAAATGAAGCCGTGGTGCGTTGGTTGAATGGAAACTGTCTGATGATCCTGTCGAAGGATTCTACCGATTCATCAAACCTTTCCGTTGAGAATTGTTCAATGCCCTGTTTGAACAATAAATCTGCTCTCTCCGAGTACTCAAGCGACTCTTGTCCCTCCAGTAGAGCGCCAAAGAATGAAAAAAACAGAGTCAGGAATGCAAGGCGTGGAAGGTGACCCATTAATTACGCGTGAAAGGATATTACAGGAAATGCCTGCCTCAATTGGCAAGCTATTCAATTGAATTAAAAGGTGAAGTCTTCCGGTAGCGGCACGGTGACAAGTAACGCAAATTTTGAGATGAATTCAACATTAGTAATCACGCTTAATGACCTTCAAGCCGATCGTCGTAGACAATGTAAAAACCAAGATAGATAGCATCGCAATGACCGCAGTGGGCCCGAACAGCCAAGCTGACTGGGAGGAACCTCTAAGAATCAGCGATTCAAAGTATCTGCTGAGAGGAACAACCAAGATCGTCACCACCAACCCAAGGTAGACCATACTGACAAGAAAAGTAAGTGACGCACCCTGTGAGGACGCGACGCGAATAGGATTCTTTTCCTTGAACACAGCAAAATAGGTCCCGGCGCCAAGATTCAGACTCGTTAACGCGAGAGCAACAAATGCACTGCATACCGCTGCAGCAGCTACCAACTCCGGAGTATCACGCATCATTGATACCGAGGCAATAGTAAGAATCTCTGCAACGAGCAACAGCGGAGCAAAAGAAAAAATGAACTTGTGCCAATAGAGTTTTTTGAGTGACATGGGAGAAGCGCGGACGGACCAAAAAGAATCGCTTTCCAAACTGACCGCCGGAAACACGAAACGGAGTGATATAGATGCAACCAAAAACCCGTTAAATAGAAAGACTACCAAGAACGCGACCGCCTGCATGGATGGCTGAGTCAAATTTAACTCCAGCGATCCGACTGAAACAAGGAAAACCATAAGCAGGAGCAACAGGAGCATAAGATGGAGCCACTGGCTCGGCTCGCGAATAAAGAGCCAAAAATCCCTCTTGAGGAGAACGTCTGTTTGAGGTTTGAATAAGGCAGAGGTTCCGAATTCCATGAACCGGAGTCGAAATCCTCGTCTCTTTGGCCCACTCATAGCCCGCGCATCCGAGGCAGCAAGCCAGCTTTCGTAGTAAAACCTCCGGGCAATCAATCCGGCAGCGACAACCAGCGCGAGCATCGTCAGGAAGAGCAGACTAAAATACGGGATCGCGCGATCATAGTTGCCATTAACCGACCAATACAGGAATTCAGCTACCCAGTGATTAGGGAGATACTGGACAAGCGGGGGATCGAGATAGCCGAAGTATTCGTTCACATTCGGGTAATGCTTCATCACCTCTTGCACCAGCTGTACCGGATTTGTGATCCGAAAATACACGTAGGTAACGGAAAGATAGACAGTGGTGATGATGGCAAGCAGCCACCGCACCCCGATGCGTGATGCAACCTTTATCAATGCCATCAACACTATCACTGCGACGACGCCGGCAATGAGCATGAAAGGCAGGAACACAAAAAAGACCGTAAAGAAATAGTAATACCAGGGAAGATCGAAATATGAACCGTATCCTAGCAAAACCGAAAACCCCATCAGAGCCAGAGTGCTTGAACTATAGAAAAAATTATCAACAAACTTGATCAGGAATATCTTCGCGTGAGAAATCGGCATGGACATGAGAAAGCTGACTTCTTGCGACCGATACAACGTTGCATAGCAGACGATCATGTTGCCTAGGTTGACGGTTATGAAGAAAACATAAAGCAGCATCGAAAGAAAACGATGGAACAAAAACTGGCCGATATGAGCTTGCTCGAGGAGATACGCAGTGACTGATCTGGAAAAGAAGAACATGGCCACTGCAAAGCCGCCGAAGATTAGGACGGAGGAAAGGTTTTTGAAAAACGTTTGCCAGTTCAAGCGGAACACCTGCTTCAGAAAGCTGGCTGCCTTGACATTCAGCACTAGGAGTAGCTCTCGCATAGCTGCGCTACTTCGTCAGCTCAAGGAAGATGTTTTCCAGTTGACCGTCAAATTTCCTTGATTCGCTTTGCACTTCCTCATGGATTATTCGCCCATCTTTGATGATGGCTATGCGGTCGCACAACTCTTCAACGATTTCAAGGAGATGAGTGGACATGAATATCGTGACCCCTTCGCGAGTCTTCAGCTTCAGCGTGTCTTTGACGACACGGGCGCTGCGCGGATCGAGTCCTACTACCGGTTCATCAATGATCAGCACCTTCGGGTCATGGAGCAACGCAGCTGAGAGCACCATCCGCTGCCGCATCCCTTGCGAGTATTCCTCTGCCCGTTTATCGATGAAGTGCCCTATCTCAAATACATCGATGAGGGACTCGATTTTTTGCTTCACAACATCACTCGGCATGTTGAACAGTCCCCCGACAAAGTAAAGGAACTCCCTTCCTGTCAGCTTATCGTACAGGTATGGTTGGTCAGGCACGTAGCCAAAGCTCCTCTTTGCAGGCAGCGGATCCCAGTGAACGTCGTGGCCGTTGATCAGGCAGGTTCCTGAGGTAGGTTCATAGAGGCCTGTGAGCAATTTGATCGTCGTTGTTTTGCCAGCGCCGTTGGGCCCAAGAAACCCGAAGAACTGGCCCGGCTCAATCCTGAGACTGATATCGTTGACTGCAACCAGTGAGCCAAATTTCTTTGTGACGTTTTTTAGTTCGATCATGTGCTGCTTCTTGCTTCGGCACGGCCAAAATGATGCGTTAAATTAGGGCAAAATGCGGTAAGAATCAACAAGCCGAGGGGGTACAAAGAAGGGAGCCTTAGCTGAGGCTCCCCATGTGAATGAATTATGCTCCGTGGACGGGCAGCGACGCCCGTCCTACCAAAATGCCGATGGGATTCTGATCCCGCTGCTTTTTGGCCGGAGAAGTCTGATCCTTTATCAGATCGAGACCACGTTCCGCCTGTCGGCGGAACGGGAATCTGATAACTTTGAAAGCTGAACTACGAGAATTTCATATCATCAAGATCAAGCTTGTAGGTCGAGATGCCATCTCGACCTACACAGCTATTTCATTAAGACCAGCTTGTTAATTTTTGCATACTTCTGCTCCCCCACCGCGCTAGTAACCGTGAATCGCGCAAAGTACACCCCACTGGCAATTGATTCGTCGGTCCCGTTCCATGTTGCCGAATCATCATCGTAACGAACTATGTGCATTGCAACCGCAACGGGCGCTATCGGAAGCGTAGCCGGAT
The DNA here is from genome assembly GCA_027295705.1 of Ignavibacteria bacterium. Taxonomy (GTDB): domain Bacteria; phylum Bacteroidota; class Ignavibacteria; order UBA10030; family UBA6906; genus JAPUKJ01. Next base: position 9,610 of record JAPUKJ010000228.1, read on the forward strand.
CTACCAAGGTCTGATAAGTCAGCAGATTACACGGTAACTCACCTTCCCATTGTACGCACTCCTCTATGCTTTCCTGTGCCGAAATATTGTTTACCGATGCGAACAGCAAAATGAAGCTCAATAACACAACCGATTTATGCTTGTTCATGGTGCTCTCCTTAAGTATATATGTGTTTTTATGGTGAATCATTTTCTCCCTCGAATTACAATTGCCCTATCACCAGTATACCCTACAGCCATGACCATCTTCTCCCTCGTAGACAGACCCAAGAGGTTTGGTTGACCGGAAGGGTCGAAGAACTGTTGGTATTGATACCACGAGATTCCATTGTTATGTGCTATAGTTCCAGCGACGCCAACAACAACAATGTTGTTGAGTGTCGTACCACGTACGCGATTGAACAAGCCAACGGAGAAGGGGGGTGGGAGCCATGTTCTTT
>JAPUKJ010000229.1 GCA_027295705.1 Ignavibacteria bacterium
ACTACTTTACTACTGAAAAACACCGACGAACAACCCCGCGTTTATCATGAAGCCCTCCCCATTCACGTCGCCGGGCACGCCGATGAGATCATATTCGTCGTCCAATTTCCAGGATGGGGATGACATTCCAACATAACTGAAGCCCAACCTTGCTGCAAGCCAGCCCACTATCGGGTATTCAACACTGACCGAGGGAACCCAAACAAAGTATGACCCGGAAAGATCTCTGGAGATGTTCCTAATGGGATTACCGTACATGCCCGTACCAAAATCGCTCCATTCTTGATCCCATGTTTTATTCCCACCCATGTCTTCTCGAAGAGTAAGGCCTATTCCTCCTCCACCCAACATCACTCCAACCGCCACATCGAGACGCTCGACAACCCGCACCACATATTCTATCGTTACACCCCCAAACCCTACACTCAGCTCTGCATCACGTCTAACACCAGATCCGTCGACTGACGTGCTCTTAAGAGAGCCACTTATTCCAAGACCGCCAATGCGAAGATTAGGGATGAACATTATGTACGCTGATCCTCCCCCACCGTACATGAATACTCCATTGTCTTTCAATGGTGCACCGTTTGCCCGCACAAGGAACTCATTTATCGGCTTGACATCGACGAATAGCCAGCCCGGCGTGAAGCCACCGAAGAACCCAAATTTTGGGGCCTTGGCTCTCCTGGGGGGAATGGGCTCCTGTTGCGCAAATCCAAGAGACACGAACATTGTCAGCAAGAGTAAGTATTGAACAAATCCTTTCATTGGGTTCCTCCGGAGGTGTGTAAGTTGTCTTGAGAAAAGTGCAAGAATGTAGCAACAATGAGATTGAGATTCAACACGCATTCGCGCAGGGGCGGCGGTTCCTTATCGGAAAGGAAGCAGATCGCCGTGCTAGCCCGGATGACAAGCAACTTCATGATCGAATGTACGGATCGATTGAATTTCCCGTGTTGATCACAGGTTTCGTCCTGAGTATCCAAGAAACATGGTCAACGTCCTGCAACCAAAAGTTCTCACGGGAGTTATGTTCCTGCGATGTCTCGGCTTGCATATCGCAGCCACGTTGCTTGTCCACATGATGATGGCTATATTAGCCGCACTCTCAACAATTTGGATTTAACGTGCTTCGCCATCTGATATTCTTGATCATTGTTGCTTTGAGCTATTGCTCAAAGACGTTTGTCATGAGTGAAGCAAGAACTCAAACAAAATATGAGGAAGTGACATCCCCCTTTACATTTCTCCCTGGAAGCACATTATTCCCACCGCTTGCCGCAGATTATCTGGAACCTCGTGTGGGGCTTAGAAAGGAGATTGGCTCTTCTCGGATGAAGCTTGATGTTGGAAGCATGCTTGATCTTCTCGAATACACCATCCCAGGGGACAACAGTAAGAAGCTTAGACTTGGCATCGAGTTTTTCACTTATGCACTCACCACAAGCGTGAGGGGACTGCGGCTGCAAGTGGACGCTGTAGACGGCATTTTTGGAGGACATGTACTGTATGATGCAGCAGGAGAACGTTCTGCGTTCTCAGTCAGGTTGCGCATTCTCCACCTCAGCGCTCATTTCGTGGACGGGCATTTTGACTCGGCCAGCGACCAGTGGAACGATGGCAGGAACCCTGTTCCATTCACCAAGGATTTTGGAGAACTTTTGGGTGCATATGAGTTCCGCCTAAGCGGCACGAATATATGGCTGTTGGCATACTCCGGTTTCAGCTATGCCACACTGATTAGACCGACTGATATTAGAAGGTTTGCCATAGTTCATGGTATTCAGATTCGGACGGCAGACGAGTTCAGTCATATATTCGATAAACCCTTCATCCTTTACGCCGCTGATCACTTGACGCTGGTGGGAATACCTGAATACATAGGGACAAACAATCTTGAATTCGGAATGAAGTTCGGGAGATGGTCGGAAAGCGGGATAAGGATCTATCTAAGCTACTTTAAGGGACTTGACATTTTCAGCCAATACTACGACGTGCGAAGGAATGAATGGGGTGTGGGCTTTGCTTTCGACTTCTGGTGACCTTCCTGTGGCGGGTCAACCATCTTGGCAGCACGTTCCACTGTCCAATGCCGATCAGAAGATTGCACGATCCGCGCCTCCGAGATGCCTGCTTCTTGCACATAACATTCCACCTCCTCAAGAGTCAGCGCTGCGTAAAGTGAATCACGGTAGAGTTTTCTCTGGTATTCGTCAGCATCGGCCGCATATTTTTGAACGAGAAAGTTTACGTCTGCAACAGCTTTAGGCCGCATCAAGTCCCTCAAGAAGATCCCTCCACCGGGACGCACAACGCGGGCTACTTCTATGAAGAACTCAGAAGGTCTAGGGACGTGATGAGCCAAACTGTTTGAGATCACCATATCGAATTCTGCTGTCCTGAAACGCAGATCCTTTGCATCAACCAGCTCTAAAGTAAGCCTGCCATTTAACCTGGCAGATTCGACGTTCCTCCTCGCCACCTTGAGCATTTGTCTGGAAAGATCAATTGCGTGAATTGAAAGATCCTTACTTTGCATCTGTCCTAAGATCAAGATTGGAATCCGGGCTGTCCCCGTCGCCATGTCGAGAATTCGTCCGCTTGGAGGTGCGAGTTCAATGGCCCGCGTGGCAAACGCCTGGTTCACCTCCGTGAAATCCATAAGGTCATACTCAAGAGCATCCCTTTCTGTATCCATGACCTCAGGTTCAAGAATTCGCTTTAACGCCATAGTCAAAATCCCAATTCATTTGAAATGCATTTGAGAGCGTCAATTACAAATTGGATATGTTGATCTTGATCGATTCCAATCTCAGAGATACCTTGCTGAATATCATCCCTGTTTACCGTTCGCGCAAAGGCCTTATCCTTTAGCTTCTTTTTCACTGAGCGGGCTTCAAGATCCGAAATTTTGTTTGGGCGCACCATTGCGCACGCGATTATGAATCCACAAAGTTCATCACAAGCAAACAATGTTTTTGCCATCATAGTGTCGCGGGAAACATTCATGAGAGGGACATGGCCCAAGATAGCCCGCCGAATATCTTCCGGATATCCGCGTTCTTTCAGGATTTCCGATCCCTTCGTGGGATGATCTGGAAATTGAGGAAATATCTCGTAGTCATAATCATGAAGTATGCCAGTTGTCCCCCACTTCTCCTCGTCCTCCCCAAACTTCCTAGCGTAAGCGCGCATCGCTGCTTCTACTGCCAGTGCATGTTTCCTTAGACCGTCCGTCTTGGTATACTCAAAAAGCAGATCGAGGGAGTCGTGTCGCGCAGGCATAGCGGGAATCAGTTAGAATTCACCTTGAAGATAATCAAATGGGAGGAAAATCCAAGTAAAATCGAGCAACGGGAGTGATTTGACAATATAAATTATCAGTCGTTAATTTGATGTGACATAGGTTACGAGGAAACTATCATGACCGTCACAGTACTCGCTATTATCTTCATTATCATTGTACTTCTCGTCACAGCCGTTGGATTCAAGGCAGTGATCAAACAAGGCAAGAAACCGGAGGATATCAACAAGGAGCGATGCTCGATATGCCAAGTTCAGTACCATAAAGCTGAACTAATCGAGCGCCAGATCGGTGACCATCGTTTGTATTTTTTTTGCGGCACTTGCATAGGCAGTCTACACAACGAACTTATCAGCAAGCATTAACAGATGCGGCCTGATACACTCTATTCCTTGAGGGGGATCATTGACCACACTTCACTCCCGATAACCTACTTTGTTCTCTTCACAAAAAGTTTCGCAGACGGGCACAGATCATTTACTGAACACTCCGGACATTTTGGATTCCGTGCACGGCATGTTCTTCGACCATGCAGAATCAGTACCGACCCAACATCTATCCAAACTTTCTTCTCAAAAATCCCCATTAAATCCTGCTCGATTGTCTCAGGATCATCACCCGTTGTGAATCCCAGCCGCTGCGCCACTCTATGCACATGAGTATCCACCACTACACCTGATGTGATGCCATACGCCTGTCCAAGAACTACGTTTGCGGTTTTTCTTCCCACCCCCGGAAGCTGAACCAAATCCTCTATCTGTTTCGGTACCTTTCCTCCGTGCCGTTCCACTAAAGCTCTTGAGCAACCAATAATGCTCTTTGTCTTCATTCGGTAAAAGCCCGTTGATCGTATGTCTTGCTCCAATTCTGCCTGACGTGCCTCAGCAAAATGTTTCGGGCTCGGATATTTCTTAAAGAGATCCTTGGTAACCATGTTTACACGTTCGTCGGTACACTGTGCAGACAGAATTGTTGCAATAAGGAGTTGAGAAGCGTTATCGTGGTACAATGCTGTTTTCGGTTTTGGGAAATCCTTTCTCAACCGAGCCAGAATCTTTGCGGCACGGCCACATCTTTTTGCCGGGGTTTCTGATTTGCGTCCCCGTTTTGGTCTCATAGTTGTAGATTTGGCCAAACTTCGTATCCCTAAAAAAGCAGTTCCTTTATCAGCAGACTACCATCTCGCACGAGCGCTTGCCTGATAAAGACCTCCTCTTTGTATGAATCAAACCAGTGGACAATCGCACTGACACTTTTTAGACTACTACAAACAATACGCAAGACAAACTCTTTTGTTTTGCCCAATCCGAGTTTACGTTGCCACAGTGAGACATGCTCTACGCTAGACTCAGCTGCGAACTTATCAATAACAACGACAAAAGCATTACGGAAGGAAGCATACTTCACATCAGGTTTAGAGAAAAAGAAATCCGCCTCGAAGTAAGTACCACGCAATGAGCTGTCTGGCATTCGACCTCTCACGTGTACAAGATTGTAGACCGTATACGCGTATGCGTCGAATTCTTTGATGTGCTTTCCATGCGTTGTTGCGTATATGCCAAGCTTATCGCGAACAACGTGCTCAAGAATATCAAGGTTTTGACCGCCATGGACGACGAACATCGACTCAAACACTTCTCCTCTGCCCTTCCCGAACGTGACTCCCATTTCCTCAAGGCCAGTCTTCCCATTCAGTAGCAGCTTTCTTTCCAAAGTTTTCTTCAGTGGCGCGAATACGAACTTCCCTTCCACTGAATATTTTAGACCAAGGCCACCGTGAACGATTAATTCATCTCTGAGCCGTTCCAAGGATTCCCGTAAGGTTCGTTGCACTTCAGCATTGTCGGAACTGATGGGTGTTTGCAAAAATTGTGACAGAGACCCGTGTAGGGACTCGGATTCGCGTCCAACTGTCTCACGCAGAAAACTGGCATAACCAGCGTTAATTGCTTCGGTCTCCGCACTAATTCTAGCATGGAGTTCCCTCATCGTTTTCATGTATTCGTTAGTCGGAACTTGAGGAAGCGCTTGGTGCATAGCACAGTAGGCAATCGTCGGAACCGGTGTCGACAGGAAGTTGTACACACTCATTTGAGAAATAATCCGTTCTTCTAGTTATAAGAATTTTGAATTCGTGGTCAACAGTGCGAGGACTGGAAACACAATCTAATTGCCTTCAATAACACTGCTCGATTCCCTGGGTACAAGATGGACGGAACGCTTTATCATCGAATTCTTGCAAGCTGCAGATACTGAAGCACCCCCTTCAGACTTTTGGCGTTGAGCACATTTTGCTTCTCCAGCCATCCTTTGCGAGCTATCCCGACACCGTAACATACGTGCCTAAGCCCTTCGATGTTGTGGGCATCAGGATTAATGGCAATGGTAACACCTTTTTCCCTGGCATATTTGCAAAGTCGCCAGTCAAGGTCTAGACGATTAGGATGCGCGTTGATTTCGATGATCTTCCCATAGTCGTCTGCAGCATTGATCACATCGACCATATTCACTGGATACCCATCCCGAGAAAGCAGTAACCGTCCTGTGGGATGTCCAAGCATGGTGACATACTTGCTTTTGAGTGCTTTGATGATCCGCTTCGTCATCTCGGCTTGGGACATTTTGAAGCTACTGTGGACCGAAACTACGACATACTCAAAAGTTGACAGCACTTTTTCCGGCCAATCAAGGTCGCCATTCGCCAAAATGTCGCATTCGGTCCCTTTGAAAATCCTGAGTCCTTTCATCTTGCTGTTGAGCGCATCGATTTCTTTGTGCTGGGCCTTCACACGCTCTTCCGTCAAACCGCCCGCGTATGCAACCACTTTACTATGGTCTCCGATGCCGAGATACTCCCATCCCATGGCTCTTGCAGCGTTAGCCATTTCTTCGAGCGTGTTCACGCCGTCGCTATATGTGGTGTGGCAATGGAACGCTCCTCGAATGTCCTTCATTTCTAGCAGCCTGGGAAGCTTTCCGTCCTCGGCAGCCTCAATCTCCCCCATATTTTCGCGGAGCTCCGGTGGGACGTAATCGAGGTCGAGGGCTTTGTAGATATCGGCTTCATCCTTACACTTTACAACCCTCTTCGCCTTTCCGCGCTTTTCCTCAGCACCCAACTCAGAGAACCCGTACTCATTAAGGCTCCAGCCATATTTTCTTGCACGGGAACGCATTTCAACGTTGTGATCCTTGCTGCCGGTAAAGTAATTAAGGGCGAATGGAAATTCCGCATCGCTCACGATTCTCAGATCACAATTGATACCCGCTTTCAGGACAACACTCGACTTTGTTTCCCCTTTCGCCACGACGGTCTCGACTTCAGGATGCGAGACGAAAACATCCATCAGTTTTGGACGGCTGGCATCTTTCGCACTCACCAGAATATCAATGTCGCCAATGACCTCTTTGCGGCGGCGAAGACTCCCTGCAATCTCCCCACGGATCACCTCTCGCTGTTTCATCATGTCTGCATAGATCTTCTGGGCAGGCTCAGCAGCTTTTGGGTACAGGCTCTTGTCCTTCAGACTGCGGAGCGCTCTGATTCCCAATAGGATGTTCTCTTGAGTCTTCGAGCCGAAACCGTCGATAGTGGCAAGTTTGTCCGCCTTCGCCGCTTTCTCAAGCTGTTCGAGATTCCTGATTCCTAGTTTGTCGTACAGGATTTTGATCTTCTTGGGGCCAAGACCTTGTATCCTCAGCATTTCAAGCAAGCCCTCAGGAGAGCGTTTGCAAAGATCGAGGTATTCTTTTGATTTCCCCGTGCGCACGAGGTCCGTAATGACATGCGCAATGCTCTCCCCGATGCCCTTGACTTCGCGGATCTCCCCAGACTCAACTAATCCATGAAGATCCTCAGTTATTCCCTCTAGGACGCGAGAAGCATTGTGGTAGGCTCGGGATTTAAACGGATTTGCCCCTTGAAGCTCCAGCAGTGTGCCCATTTCTTCAAGTATGGCTACTATTGCCTGTTTTTCCATTGAGGGATTGAGGATTCAAGAGTGAGGGAGGAATTACGGAACCAAGGTAGCCAAAAGCAGCTTGAGATTCAACGCCAAGATGTTTGATCTCTTCACGGTAAGAATCAGTGAGAGAAAGCCATTCAGTTTTGAGAGAGCGGTAA
>JAPUKJ010000023.1 GCA_027295705.1 Ignavibacteria bacterium
ATGGCCCCCGGATGGCCCCAGGATTCTTGACCACTCGTGATGACAATCAGAATCAAGCTTTTGTTGGCCGACAGAGCGAGTTTGCCTAAATTGATTGACCTATGATCGGCTCAAAAGTAAATCAGTACGAGATCCTTGAAAAGCTTGGCTCCGGTGGAATGGGTATCGTGTACAAGGCCCAAGACACCAAGCTTGAACGCACGGTTGCCATCAAGTTCCTTCCCCATCAGATTGCTGGGCACGCTCAGGAGCGAGAACGTTTCAACACAGAAGCCAAGGCCGCTGCAGCATTGAACCCTCCTAACATCGCAACGATCCACTCAATTGAAGGATAGTTGCCATAGGCTCATTTTAGCTATATGCCGCATGCAATTGATGGTTCTTAATGGTATATTGGTCTACGCAAATCAAAGTACACCGGTTTGCACTTTTAATGGTTCCGTTGCTTGCAAGGATTCTTCCAGAGGAACTGTCCGGCAAGGATCGTATACAGTGGTGATAGTTGAGGTCGAACACCCGCTACCCTGTCTGTTGGCTATTAAGAGGCAACAAATCAGGTGCCCGTAATGGGCGGCTTTGCCGTACATTTTCAATAAATCATCTGAAAGGATTCGTTCCATGGAAAAAGGAACGGTCAAGTGGTTCAACGGAACCAAGGGTTTTGGCTTCATCGCGCGTGAGTCGGGCGACGATGTATTCGTCCATTTTAAGTCGATCGTCGGCGAGGGCTACAAAACTCTCACCGAAGGAGACAACGTTCAGTTTGACGTCGAGCAAGGAGCGAAAGGTCTACAAGCGCTCAACGTGGAGAAGGTATAGTTCCAGCCATCGTCTCGTCTACTGGCCCCAGCAACTGTGCTGGGGCTTTTTGTTTTTTCCACTATTCTGCAAGAAAGGAGTCCACCATAAAGCGTACAGTCAAGTTTTTCATCGAAGCGAAGGGATATGGCTTCATCACGGCTGAAAAACGGTGAAGACATCTTTTCGAGAACATGGCTCCCCGCTACACGAGTATTATCTCCCTTTATTGTAACGCCGGGGCTTGGTGCAGTTTGGCCAGCAAGCGTTGGTAGCCACACTGTGCGTCGTATCACCACTTTTCAGGAGTTTTTGTGCATTCTTTAAGGAACTCGTTTTAACACCTGAGGGAACCCAAACATATTCCTTCACAATTTTGAGAATCACAACTGGTCAAGAGAAACAAAGAATCCACGCATCCGGAAAACTTCTTGTCAAAGAACTAAACTTAGGGCCCTCTCAGAAAGACTTAACCGTTTGGCAACTACAATTGCCAAAGATATCTGTCGCCGACCACTACCAAGGGTGTAGAGAGCAAGGCATCGACTATGGTTCAAACTTTCAGACGATTGAACAACTTTGGAGATAAGATTAGGGCTTTAGTCGTTGCCATTGAGGGGGTATTCATCCGACGTACCTCTCGTGAAGCCCTGTTGCGTCACTTCCAAAAAAAGCAAACGCTTGCTATCACGGCTACATTTACAGCGGAGCCAGTCGAGGATTCTCTCGCCTTTTGGATGAAAGAACTCGACGTTCCCTTCAAAATCGAATTTGCACCTTATAATCAAGTATTTCAGGAACTCCTTAATCCAAACAGCCTTCTTGGCAGGAATCAAGATGGAGTGAATTTGGTTCTGGTAAGATTGGAAGATTGGGAGCAAACCGAGACTCGCTCTCACCTAACAGCTGACTCCTCACAAAAGGAGCGCGTTCTAGCTGATCAGCTTCGCCACACCTTGCCCAATCGCTTAGAAGTGGCACACCTCAACCAATACGAAACTGAGTTGTTGTATCAGGAAATTTTCGTCGATCAGGTTTACATGAGGCACGGAATTGTCCTCAATGAGGATGCCACTGTTGTTGACGTGGGGGCTAACATTGGTTTATTCAGCCTGTTTGTACAACAAAAATGCCCGAATGCCACGGTTTATGCCTTTGAACCAGCACCACATGCTTTTAAGAAATTAGAAAGTAACGCAACGCTCTACTGCAAAAATGCCAAGCTTTTCAACTGCGGACTATCTTCCGAAAACAAAGAAGCAACATTCACATTCTATCCCAACACATCGATTATCTCCGGCTTCCATGCCGATACCGATGAAGACGAAAAAGTCGTCCGAGCTGTTATCCTCAACATGCTACAGCAAAATGATGCGGCTCAGGGAGAACAGTTGGAGGCACTTGCTGATGAATTCATGGCTGGAAGGCTCGACCGAGAAACCTTTCCAGTCCAATTGCGAACCCTCTCCAGTGTCATCAAAGAGCATAAAATAGAACGGATTGATTTGCTCAAACTGGATGCCGAGAAAGGTGAGTTGCCAGTTCTCCAAGGGATTGAAGATGAACACTGGTCAATCATTCAACAACTGGTTGTCGAGGTGCATGACCAAGAGGGAAGTGTATTTGGTGAAGTCAAGCGCCTGCTCCAAGAAAAGGGTTTTGAACTTGCTGTGGAAGAAGAAAATCTGTTGCAGGGTTCAGGTCTCTACAATATCTATGCTCGCCGTCCTTCACTTGGGTACAAGTCATCGGCAAAACCTGTAGTAAATGCCGCCAAGATCGAGCAGAATGTCAAAGACCTAGGAAACGCCCTCAGAAGTGTAGCCTCCCGTTCAGCCACTCCCCATCTGGTCTGCCTTTGTCCCGCCTCGCCTACAGCTGCCGCTGACTCAGACCGCAGCAGTCTCTACCAGCAGATGGAAGACTTTTTAGCCTCCTACCTTGACGGTGTCAGTGGCATGTACTTGGTCAAAACCTCAGAATTGACCGCACGTTATCCGGTTTCGACATACTACGACCCTCATGGAGACGAGTTCGGTCATGTTCCCTATACACCGATTTTCTATACTGCTATGGGAACCGCGATCAGCCGCAAAATCTATGCTATCAAGAGTACTCCTTACAAGGTAATTGTGCTCGACTGCGATCAGACGCTATGGAAAGGGGTCTGTGGAGAAGATGGACTGGATGGAATTGAAATAGATCCGCCTCGCAAAGCGCTGCAAGAATTTATGGTGAGACAGCATGATGCTGGGATGCTCATCTGTTTGTGCAGCAAGAATAATGAAGAGGATGTCTGGGCAGTATTTGCGCACCGTTCGGAGATGCCTCTCAAGCGCAATCAGATCTTATCCTGGCGAATTAACTGGCAACCCAAATCAGAGAATATCAAATCCCTAGCTGAAGAACTCAATTTGGGACTCGATAGCTTTATCTTTGTCGATGACAACCCAGTTGAATGCGCGGAGGTTCAAGCCAACGCTCCGGCAGTTCTAACAATTCAACTTCCCTCCGAGCAAGAGCAGATAGCTCAATTTCTGGAGCATATCTGGGCTTTCGATCACTTGAAGACCACTGAGGAGGACAAGCAGCGAACTTCTCTCTATCAGCAAAATATTCAGCGCGAGGATTTCCGCAAGGAGGCGCTGACATTCAATGATTTCATGGCAGGTCTTGGCTTAGAAGTGAAGATTTCGCCAATGGCGACACATCAACTTGCTAGAGTTTCACAATTAACCCAGCGAACTAATCAGTTCAACTTGACAGCAATCCGGCGGTCGGAAAGCGAAATTGAACAGCTTTGCAAGTCGAGCAAATTGGAGTGTCTCGTTGTTGAGGTGAGCGATCGCTTCGGAGATTACGGCTTAGTTGGCGTACTCCTGTTCGAGGTGGTAGCCGAGGCCCTAAAAGTTGATACCTTCCTGCTGAGCTGTCGGGCGCTAGGTAGGGGTGTTGAGCACCAGATGCTTGCTAAGCTGGGAGAAATTGCGCAACACCGAGGACTGACACGCGTCGATGTTTCCTATATCCCTACTCAAAGGAATCGACCAGCACTCGATTTTCTCGATGGTGCGGGTGCTGCTTGTAAGCAGCAACTGGGTGAGAGTTGGCTATTCAAGTTCCCATTCAAGATAGCAGCCGAGATCACCTACAGTCCGGACACGACAGAATCCGTAAAGGATTCACGATCAATTAACCGTCAGCGACCAACGCTCAAAATTAAGAAACATTTTCTCACGCTTAATCGGATCGCCACAGAACTGAACAAGCCTGAGGCAATTCTCAAGGAAATTGAATCCCAAACCCATCAAGTTCTTCCCCAGCTGGACCGACCATTAGTCACTCCTCGTAACCAAACTGAAGTAGTACTTGCGGGTTTAGTTGCCAAGGTTCTGGGTTTAGATTCATCCCAAATAGACATGCAGCAGCCTCTGAACAGTCTAGGACTTGAATCCTTAAAGGCTATCGAACTAAGGAGTAGGATAGAAACTGAATTGAGCGTGGAAGTGCCCATAATAAAACTCTTGGGGGATCTGAGTATGTCTAACCTGGCAACAATGGTGAGCCAGCAATCGGAAGACCCGTCGCGGGATTGGGCTTCCGTGGTGCCCCTCCAAACCAACGGCTCGAAGCCGCCGTTTTTCTTTTTGGCTGGCCGAAGCCATTTCGGGGACCGACTGGGCCCGGACCAGCCGGTGTACCGGGTCGTGTATCAGGACCTGGATCGAGAGCAGCCCTTGGTTCGGGTCGAGGATATGGCCGCTCACAGCATCAAGAGTGTGAGAGCGATCCAGCCCGAGGGTCCCTATTACTTGGGCGGTCATGGTCTTGGGGGCCTGGTTGCCTTTGAGATGGCCCACCAGCTGCAGAGGCAGGGGCAGAGAGTGGCCCTGCTGGCTCTCTGCGAGTCTAGGGCACCCGGCTCAAGACGTTCTACGCCTGGCACATCATCGGCCTACCGGCTTTGGCAAAGAGCCTGCTATTACTTCGATCGGACACGGCGCATCGGACCAAGGCAAGCGCTCGCCTATCTTCTCAGGGGTAGGGGTCTGAAGAAAAAAGCCCAGAGAGCAGCGTGGCGTCGACAGACTGGTCCTCGGGCTCGCAGTCGGGGAGGTTACAGAGCCGCCGCTTATGACGCGCTAAGACAATATGTGCCACAAGCTTACGCAGGGTCCATCACCGTCGTTCGATGCACCGAGCGCGTACCGTGGAGACACAACGACCCCCTGAATGGTTGGGGCAGCCTCGCCACAGACGGGGTGGAAGCATACGAGATCCCGGGAAGCCATACTGGCATCTACAAAGAGCCCAATGTCGGGATGCTGGCTAGAACGTTAAATGATGTTTTGCACAAGGCCCAAACCAGGGCGGAAAAGCGAAGTGATAGCATCGATCGACGTGGTCGTATCAGCGTCAGCGGTGCTGAGCACTAGCGACAAAGGGAACAATCTGGAAGAGATTCAAAATGTATCGAGGACATGAGAAATGTTCAGCCTGAGGGGCGTTCTAGGTTTGTATTTGGACCTTGCCCGCGCCTATGCGGTTAGAGGGGTCCGGAACCGAGGTCGTGAATATTTGATTAAGTGCATTAGGACCTTACCGGGCAAGACAACTTTTATCCTAACTAGGAAGCTCCTGACATGTTCTTAAGGCTTTGTTTTCCAATTGTAGTTCGGCCTTTACTCGCTTTCAAAAGGAAATTAGCGCCTCGTGCGTAAGTAGAAATGGGATATTCCAGAACGGCATAACAAAGCTATTTAGTGAGTTTGAGAAATGGAGAGTCATGAGAAGCAACAGCGAGCACTTTAAACACTAACCTAGTATGAATTGTTATTTCATAGACAATGAATATACCTGCGTGGCGGTACTATAGTAGATTTTACAAAGGCTCCTACCGGATGTTGGCTTTGAGCATCGCAATCTCAATCGGGCTATCCCTGATTGTCTTACCGATTGCGTATCTCGTTCGATACGTGTTTGATGAAGTAATCCCAGCGGGTGATATTCGTCTCTTGGTGCTCGCTGGCGTGGCTGTCTTTCTATTGAGCCTTGTAAACAGTGGTCTTACTCTTTGGACGCAATATGTTACACTCAAAATCACTAAAGGCGCTATTCAACGGTTTCGTGATGAGTTATTAAAAAGAGTTTTTACCTTTTCCCGTGCCTACTACAGCGAGACAGATCGAAAGAAATTACATGCAAATATAGTCCAGGACACACATCGCTTGGACAACATGAGTCATGCATTAATTACGCGCTTTCTGCCAGCGCTGACCATCAGTATCGCCCTCAGTGGCGTACTGATATATTTGAATTGGTTCTTATTCTTAACGTTGACTATCATCGTCCCGTTTCTTTTTCTCGTGAGCAGATCGATGGGAAAAGTCGTAAGACAACGGATCCGTGCGTTCCACCGATCATTCGAAACCTTCAGCAAGGGGATGATGTTTGTCCTCGAGACGCTGGATCTGACGAAGATTCAATCAGCCGAACAATTTGAAATAAACAGACAAAGGAAACATCTTGAAGATTTACGTCTTACAAGTGAGTCAATGGCCTGGCTTAACACTGCCTTTAACTCAATTAACAGTGTGATGACGGCTTTGTCTAGCGTTATCATCCTGATAGCTAGTGGCATAGCTATAGCAGCAGGATCTATGACCATAGGTGGACTGGTGTCGTTTTACGTGATAGTGAGCTTGCTGAAAAATCATCTGAAGACTATATCAACTTCCATCCTCAAGATAATTGCTGGTAATGAATCACTCACTACATTGTTTGCCATACTAAGGACAAGAGAGCCAAAGCCCTACACTGGTCGCAAACAAATACCATTTGGCGGAACGATCACATTAGATAGTGTGTACTTCCAATATAATGAGCATCCACTCTTGCAAGACATCAATATCGACATTAATCCGAACACTACGGTTGCTCTCGTTGGCCCGAACGGAGCCGGCAAGAGTACAATAATAAACCTCATTCTCGGATTCTACCGTCCCCAGAAAGGTCAGCTCTATGCTGACGACCATCCGTATAACGACTTGGATATCGCTCACTTGCGTCGATATGTCGGAGTCGTAATGCAAGATCCGATACTATTTTCCGGGACGATAATTGAAAACATTACTTATGGCTCTCCCGATTTGGATTTTCAAGAAGTTATCTGTGCAGCGGAATTAGCTACAGCTCATGAATTCATTCAGCAACTCCCACAGAAATACGAGACGTTTGTGGGGGAAAACGGAGTATTGCTTTCTGGTGGACAGCGTCAACGCATTGCCATTGCACGAGCACTTCTCCGTCAACCGAGACTACTTATTCTTGATGAACCGACCAACCATCTCGATGCTACCGCTGTTCGTCAACTGATGATCAATCTGAAGCACCTGGATAACCCTCCAGCAACTTTAATTATTAGTCACGATAAAGATATCGTGCGCAATGCGCAGCGCATCTACGTCCTGCAAGATGGCCACGTAGTGAAGTCACATAAACAAGAGGCATAAACAGGGCAATCCATAGTCAAAATGGATAGGCATTGGTGAACAATGCGAGTCTTGTTCTGATTCTAGTATTTCTGGTTTTGCACAGAAGAAAGAGTGAGATTTTTGCGCAAACTACTCCAGCCTTGGGGCAATGCATCGAATTTTCCTGTTAACAGCGTTGTAGATATTGCAAAACAGTGAGAGATGGAGAAATGCAAGGAGGTATGAAAGCAGAAGGACTTTCG
>JAPUKJ010000230.1 GCA_027295705.1 Ignavibacteria bacterium
GTGCTAATTGCACCCGGCCAGACACGGGATATTGAGTTCATTGCCGATGCGCCAGGAGACTGGGCAATCCATTGCCATCGCCGTCACCACCCGATGAACGCAATGGGCCACGATATTCCAAACATGATTGGGGTTAGCCAGTCCGGGGTGGCAGAAATCATTCAAGAAATCTTGCCCAAATACATGGCAATGGGACAAAAAGGTATGGGTGAGATGCAGGAAATGGCTGAGCATATGCCAGGACCGGAGAACACACTTCCTATGATGACCGGCGATGGACCGTTTGGTCCCATAATGATGGGGGGAATGTTTACAATCCTCAAAGTACGAGAGAATATTACGACCTATGACGACACAGGTTGGTATGAACACCCAAAGGGGACCGTGGCAGAGCCCGTTTCAGGGGAAGCCATGTCGCCAAACATCGTACCAACAGGTTACGTATGCCCGATGCATCCTGAGGTCCGTCAGTCTAAAGCTGGGTCTTGCCCCATTTGCGGTATGACGTTAAAACCTGTTCCAAACAAGGAAGAAAAGTAGACAGGACAGCGTATGGCGTACGACATTCAAAAAAGAACTTGAACATAGAAGCAGCGGAAGACAGAGACCCTGGTTTCCTTCCATTCATATGGTGTTCTGGAGCAGGATCGGAGACCATGCGGAGGATTGCTGCCCCCATGGTCGGAGGAATGGTGACTTCCACAGTCCTTACACTCGTGGTTATTCCGGCCATATACTTTTTGTGGAAATCAAAAGATCTACAATCTGTGCCTGAAGAGGAAGAACAGAAAGGAAAATAGAATTGTTCGTTCAAATATTAACCTAGGACTCCATATTCATTCATACAAATAACAAGGAGACATATATGAATCGCTTAGGCACATTCCTGTCGATCGTTGCTATTAGTGTTTTTCTTGCGGCTTGCGGGTCAGACAACAAACAGGCACAGGATGCAAATCAGACAACAACTACGACTACTGGTAATAAAAAGACGCGGACAGAGGAGAAGCTGGAAGTTCAACAAGAAGAAATTAGATTTCTTTCACCAAACGAAAAGATCACAAAGGCTAAAGCGTTGCTCGAGGAAGCCAAGGCAGAGCTTGCCCAAAAAGGCAAGTACTCATGCTGCATCAAAGAAACTTGTAATTCTTGTGCATTTGAACATCAAAATTGTGGTTGTTACACATCGCTCAAAGCAGGCAAGCCAGTATGTAATGACTGTTACGCAGGCTGGCAGCGGGGAGATGGAGTCGACAAAGATATCAAAAAAGAACAGGTGAAGACGAGCTATACTGGCCATAAACACTAATTAAGAATCAAGGGAAAACAGCTGTGAGTTATAGGCTACCTACAATCATAATCACCAAGGTCGAATGGAGCTAGGAAACGATAGCCACATGGTACACAAGCCCCATAAGCAAGCGGGCCACTCAGAGCATGAGCATACCTCCCATCATGAACATATGGTCGGGGATTTCAGGAAGCGTTTCTACATATCCCTGGTGTTCACCATTCCAATCTTCATCCTCTCTCCAATGCTCCAGGCGTTGGTCGGCATTGGTGACTTCCTGCGTTTCTCAGGTGACGTGTATGTTCTCTTTGCTTTTTCGTCGGTGGTATTTTTCTATGGAGGTTACCCCTTTCTCAAAGGACTGATCGATGAGTTGAAATCAATGCAGCCGGGTATGATGACTCTCATCGCGGTTGCAATTACGACAGCATATGGGTATAGCAGTGTCGTTGTTTTCGGTTTGGCGGGCAAGATGTTTTTCTGGGAACTGGCAAGCCTGATCGATATTATGCTCTTGGGTCACTGGATTGAAATGAAGTCAGTGATGGGAGCCTCTAGAGCCCTCGAGGAACTGGCGAAACTCATGCCTTCCGATGCCCACAAACTTGCGCCCAATGGCTCTGTCGAGGATGTGCCTTTGGAGGAACTCCGGAGTGGCGACAAGGTTCTTGTTAGGCCGGGCGAAAAGATCCCTGCAGATGGAGACGTTCTTGAAGGCCATACATCTGTTAGTGAGGCGATGCTGACGGGGGAATCGAAACCTGTCACGAAGAAGTCAGGTGATAGTGTGATCGGAGGTTCGATCAACGGCGAGGGATCCATGACAGTGGAGGTTAAGAAAACAGGAAGCGATTCGTTTCTTGCTCAGGTGATTAGTCTTGTGAGGGAAGCACAGGGAAGTAAATCAAAAACGCAGAACCTTGCCAATCGCGCAGCACTTTGGCTCACGATGATAGCACTTGGTGTGGGTGCCATTACTCTGTTTGTCTGGCTCGCGATCATGAACCAGGACTTTGCTTTTGCCCTTGAGCGGACCGTGACCGTTATGGTCATTACTTGTCCGCACGCACTCGGACTTGCCGTACCACTAGTCGTTGCTGTATCGACGGCCCTTTCAGCGAGCAACGGTCTTCTTATCAGGAATCGGACAGCGTTTGAACAAGCGCGCAACATCCAGGCGATTATCTTTGACAAGACTGGAACTCTGACTATGGGAGAGTTTGGAGTTACAGATACCGTTGTGCTTGATTCTCACCTGGGAGAAAACGAGCTCTTGAAGTACGCCGCCTCAGTTGAGGTGCATTCTGAACATCCGATTGCAAGAGGTATCGTTTCGTCCTCTAAGGAAACAGTGTCAGTGGAAGGTTTCAAGGCAATTCCCGGGAAGGGAGCTGAAGGAATTGTTATTGGGAGAAAGGTAAGCGTTGTAAGCCCCGGGTATCTTCGAGAACACAACATCGATGTAAGCGATGACCGAATCAAGAACCTCGCTGGACAAGGGAAAACTGTCATCTTCGTGATGATTGATGGAGAATTGAAGGGCGCGATCGCACTTGCAGATATCGTACGCCCCGAGTCAAAGGATGCAATCAAAAAACTAAAAGCGATGGGGATCAAATGCATGATGCTCACTGGTGACAACAAGCAGGTTGCACAGTGGGTCTCCGAGGAGATTGGCCTTGACGAGTATTTTGCAGATGTACTGCCGCACGAGAAGGCAGCGAAAGTTAAGCAGGTCCAATCACGGGGCTTGGTCGTAGCCATGACAGGCGATGGCGTGAATGATGCGCCTGCCTTGGCTCAGGCCGATGTCGGAATTGCCATTGGTGCCGGCACTGACGTGGCGGTGGAGACAGCGGACATCGTCCTTGTGAGGAGCAACCCGCTTGATGCTGTGGCGATCATCGGTCTTGCCCGGGCAACGTATAGGAAGATGGTGCAAAACCTCTGGTGGGCAACCGGGTATAATGCGTTTGCAATTCCGCTCGCCGCAGGGGTGCTCTACAGCTATGGTGTAATACTAAGTCCGGCTGCCGGAGCTGTCCTAATGTCGTTGAGTACGGTGATAGTGGCGATTAACGCGAGACTTTTGAGGTTCGTCCGTGAGAAAAAATGAAAGAGGATCATTTTGAGGACCGACTAACTAGGAAGCGTTTATTTCGGGGTTGGATTTTAGCCGCGAAAGAGGGCTTGGTCATTCTTACAGAACTCGCTAAGCCTGGAACTTAGTTCAGATACGGTCCCAGTCCCAGATCGAGTCCCGGGTCTTGGAATCAAGAGGATGACCGCACTGTTTGAGCGTAAGCAAGATGTTGCCCCGATGATGACTCTCGTGGGCGACGAAGTAGGCAACGTACGGAACCAGTCCGCGTTTGAGGGTGCGGATGCCTGGGGTTCCCTGACTGGCAAGCTGGATCAATTGCTCGATGCGTTGCGCGGAATCCTCAAGCGCTTTGACAAGCGTGCGCCGGTCCGGTTCGTCGTACGTGCTGAACAGATGGGCTCCTTTGGCAAGGGCCTTTGCGCGGCGTTGTAGGTGCCAAATCCGGTTGTTGTGCAGGTGAGCAAACTGGCGAACAACGTTGCGTCCGCCACGCTGAGAGAGAGTACAGCGCATGCCCGCGTCGCTGATGCGTGCGATGAGGCGGAGATTGATTCGGTTGTTGATCTGCCACGCCTCGACGATCTGGTCAGTCATGTGGAAGATGACTCTTCTTGGTCCGGTAATGGGTCGTCAGGTTAGACGCGCAGTTACACACCTTTTGTTTTTTTCCCGGACAAATAGTTCATTCATCCTTCGTAGTCTGCGACTAATATCCCTACCGCAATTTAGTAGTAGCAAGATAAACGATTCTTTGTCTTTAAGGCTGAGGCGACATAAATCGCGGTGGTTGATCTTAAGGAACGATCCGCTTTGGCTTCCGATGACATCAGCGCTTCTGGGCATAATATCTATTACATACATTTCACCAAATTGCTCACCTTCTTGTAATTCTGCTAGAATGGCCCCCGATTTTACAACTTGCACCTTTCCACTTACAATAAAACATATTTCTGAACCATGATCACCTTCAGAAAATATCTTTTCACTTTCCTTGAAGTGAACCA
>JAPUKJ010000231.1 GCA_027295705.1 Ignavibacteria bacterium
CTCCAATGCTTTCTGTACGGTTGTCTTCGCGTTTGAGAAAGCCTCTTTAGGTGGGATAGCAGTAACTCCAACATCTCCAAGCAAAGCGTAGGAATCGGCCAGTCCTGCATACGCCGATGCATAGGTCGGATCTTCTGCAATCGCGGTTCGGAAGTTCTCGATGGCTTTTCTGAACCCCTCAGCCGTTCTCTTGTTCCAGTAGTACCGGCCTTTCAAATACAGGCTATACGCTTCAGGGTTTTCGGTATATCGTTTGGCGAGCGTAGCTTTTTCCTCGGAGAGAAGTTCTACCTTCAGCCTTTCCACGATGGCCAGTGAAATTTCATCCTGAATTGCAAAAACATCATCCATCTCCTTATCGTAACGCTCTGACCAGAGCTGATAGCCATCGGCTACTTTAACTAATTGCACTGTAATTCGTAATCTGTTGCCGGCTTTGCGCACACTCCCTTCGAGCACAGTTCGTACATTTAGCTTTCTACCAATCTCGCGGATGTCGATCTCTTTACCTCTGAATGAAAAGGCTGAAGTACGAGCGACGATTTGCAATCCTTTAATTTTGGTCAATGCGTTGATGAGTTCCTCTGCAAGCCCGTCGCTGAAATACTCGTTCTCCGAGTGCGCGCTCATGTTCACAAACGGCAGCACCGCGATGGAAGGCAAAGGTTTTTCTTTTCTTGTAGACGATCTTACATCCTCAGCGACAAAGCTATGCTTTACTAATTCCAGCTCAGCTAACAACTCATCCATATTCTCATGCCGCTCATTGGCATCTTTGTTCATCGCCTTCTGCACGAGCTGCTCTAATTCTGGGGGAACTTCGTTACGCAGAGTTGTCATGGGTTCTACTTCTTCATGGATGATCGAATACATGACGGCCTGTTCGTAATCGCCTGCGAAGGGCTGTTTCCCAGTAACCATCTCGTACAGCACAACACCAAATGCCCAAATGTCGATACGGTGGTCTGCACTCACGCCCTTCACCTGCTCGGGCGACATGTACGCTGCTGTGCCCAGAGTGGCGCCGGTCTTGGTTAACTTTGTTTGTCCAGCCAGCTTTGCCAGTCCAAAATCGAGAATTTTCACCATGCCGTCATTAGTAACCATGATATTCGCGGGCTTGAGGTCACGATGTATAATGCCTTGGCTGTGAGCTTTGGCCAGACCCTGCGCAACCTGGATAGTGATATCAATTGCTTGATCCAATGGTGGCGGCCCGTGCTCGATTTTCTCCTTGACTGTCTTGCCCTCGTAACAGGCCATAGCTATGAACATCTGGCCGTCTTCGGTCTGGTCAATTTCATGGATGGTGCAGATGTTGGGATGGTCAAGTGCGGAGGCTGCTTTGGCTTCGTGGACGAAACGCTTCTTTTCTTCCTCAGCCTGGCTAAGGTAGGATGGGAGGAACTTCAAGGCGACGGACCGATCGAGTTTTAGGTCTTGGGCTTTGTAGACGGTTCCCATCCCACCTTCGCCCAGCTTCTCAAGAATCTTATAGTGGGAAATGGTCCTTCCTACCATTAAACTACCCTCTGTGTAGCATTCATGGGGCTACGGTGGACGGGCCCGCCAGCGCCGAGCTTTTCGATGATCTTATAGTGAGATACAGTCCGTCCAATCATGAGTGGCAGTACTTCCCGATGATTTGATGAAGCCACGGTTCATTTTGGCGGGAGATTACTTTCGACGCCTGCAGATGATATGTGAATCCCCGTGTTTCGGGTGTTGGTTGTATTTGCACGGTACGAAGCCTTCGTAATAGTAAAGAATTTCAAAACCATGAAATACTTCACGCAAACGGTTTCGCTCTATAAAATAAATAAATTGGCAACAGTCTTCCTTCCTTCTAAAAGTGTTTGGCTCAATAGCTTTCTTGGAGTTTATGGACTCCTTCAATTCGGGATCGAGATAATTCCGTGAAGACATAATGATAATGCCGCCAGGTTTGACTGAATGTTTGAGCGGACCTATTATTCTCTCGAATTGACTGCGCTTCATACAGCATATGACAAGAAGGCAATTGATCACATTGTAGGTGTTTGGGGGATAGGAGTACGTTGTGGCGCTACGCTCCAGAATGGAAATGTTGGAAAGCTTCTGATCTCTGCGGTACGCACGAAAGCGGTTCAAGTACTCCTTGTTTACGTCAAAAGCGGTGACTTCAAACCTCTTCCTCTTTTGAGCGAAGAAGGCACTATCCGCACCCTCACCACATCCGACATCCAGCAGCCTCTTTCCTTTGCAGTAGCGAAAGGCCTTCGCGGCTAAGGGGTCTGGCTTGAAGGGAAACTTGAAGCCGTATTTCTTTTGGATGGTTTGAGAGTTCATTTAGCAATTGCCGGCTCTCTGAAACCAGAGGTCAGTTTGTGAAAAATCGCTTCTTAAACGTCTCGTGCTTTTCTTTTGCCATCGCTAACACTCGCCGAAAGTCAGGGTGTGCTCGTATTGGGCCAAGGAAAGCATCAGTCTGCATAAAGGGATAGTTGAAATAGCCGAGCAGAATGGCTTTTTGGAGGGCTCGAGCGCATCCAGTCACATCACCAAGCAAACCATACAATTGGGCTATGCCATACCAAAACTCTGCGTCCGATGGATTTGTTTGTTCCCATTTGCGGGTGGCACGCAGGCCCTCTTCGGTTTTACCCATCGCGATTGCTTTCATCGCAGTAATTAGTAGTCCAAAGGCTCCATGGGGTTCGATGGCTAGAAGTTGATCAAAGTATTTTATCGCCTGTTCGCGTTGGCCTTTTCGAAACGACATTTGCCCGAGGTTGCCCACCGAAAATGGACTTCCTTTGTCCAGATCATATGCCTGAAACGCTTTCTCATACTTTCCGAGACATCTGTATGTAAGTCCCGCTGAGCGAAACCTCGGATTCCCAGGATCAAGAGAAAGAGCTTTGTCATATTCGTGTTCAGATTCTTCGAGCATCCCTGCATATCGGTACACATAGCCAAGTGAAAAGTGCGCCATTGCACTGTTTGGATTGATCTGCAATATCCTTTTTGCCAGCTCAACTGCCTCTTCCGTTCTGGCCGTTTCAGTGTACAGGATTGATAGGTTCCACAGTCCGGTAACGAGGTCGCTATTCAATGATAAAGCCTTCAGGTAAGCCTGCTCTGCCTTCTTGATTTCTTCTTCTCCACCCAATCCATAATTCCCATATCGCTGTCTTCGAAAGCCGAGCTCGGAAAAGGCAGGCGCGTAAGTGGAATCTAATTGAATGGACTTGCTCAGCATCTCAATTGCAAGTTTGTCTCCTCCCGTCGTCGATGGATAAGAGATGCTACGAAGAAAATATTCATATGCCAATGGATTTCTTGGGACGTTGCTCTGTATTCTTTCCTTTTCATCTTGCGAGAATTGAATCTTGAGCCCATTAATGACTTTCTCGGAGACAATGTCTTGCAGCTTGAAAGCATTCTCATAGGCGACTTCAATGGGCTCTCGCCAGATCATCACGTTGGAATGAACATCGACAAGTTCAATATTCAGACGCATGACATTGGCCTCTATCAAGAAATTCCCGGCCAAAACAAAATCTACTTTGAGGTCACGTCCCGCGGTGGGCGCATCGACTAACTTCTCTTGGTACTTCCGGATTGCACTGGATGGTCGGACGGAAATGTTCTTG
>JAPUKJ010000232.1 GCA_027295705.1 Ignavibacteria bacterium
AATAAGATTGGGTTTAGTTGCTCGCTGGCGCAACCTCTTGCCTGCGCGGTATAAGTTCCGTATCTTACATATGCAACTGAAATCATTCATCATTCCGAACAACAAACGATTGTGATTGCGCTTTCTTCTTTGCAAGGCTACCGGAATGGCCGAATGAGGGGGAAAGCGCAGTCCGTTTATGGGGTGTAGCTGTAAACAGAACTGCTACCTAAGTCGTCAACAATTCGTCTACAGATGACTGGTCAGGGTTCAAAAGTGTTGAAATTTGACTGGGGCTGTAGCTCAGCTGGGAGAGCGCCTCGTTCGCAACGAGGAGGTCGTCGGTTCGATCCCGATCAGCTCCACGACAGCGCGTTGATATGTCGCGCGGCAGATTGGCAATTGGAAACCTTTTGCCTAGTGCAATAATGAAGAACACATTGGAGTGATCGAACTCTACCCTTTCGATCACGAAGGCTATCATAGGTAAGTGTATTAACTAGAGGTCAAGTCCTGCGCAACTGCAAGTAGCTCAACCCCGCGAGGTCCGGAAGGAAGCAACGGTCGGTTACCTAAGGTGTGACGCAGGGTAGCTTGACCTCTTTATTTTTTGGAATCACTTCTCAGTCTTAAGATTGTGCCGGCAGGTTCTGTTGCAAACTGATTGGAATTTTGTTAACTTAAGCAACATAATCTCAAAGGGTTGATTCACGAAAAAGACGCTATTTCACACGTGGTTTAAGAGTTCTCAAATAATCGCCACACAGAAGGTTAACGATGCAGGCCTTAGTAAACCATACAAGTTTTGTATCTCGGTGGGTCTCGGGATCTCGCCTACTTCGTTCCGGAACTGTGATTGGCATGTCAAGATGCTGTAAAGGAAAGGTGGAACGATCAGTACGGCATGAAAAAAGTGATTATCATCAACTCGGCCGCGAACGAAACGCGTATTGCGATAACGGAAGACGGCCGCCTGGCAGAGCTGTTTGTTGATACTGCCGACAAAGAAAAAATGGTGGGAGACATATACCTTGGGAGAGTTGCCAAGGTAATGCCTGGTATTAGGGCAGGCTTCATAGACCTCGGCTTGAAACAGGATGGCTTCCTACATTTCTCAGACATAGGCTCTCGTCTAGATGAGTATACGGCGATGATCGGAGAGGAGGATGATGAAGCTGAAGAGGAGGAGATTGCTTACGCTGAGCTCGAAGAGCAAAAAGATGAGGATTCGACCAAAAGTTCGAATTCCAGGCAAGAGCCGACCCCACCCCGTACGCAACAGATACCCCAGCGAAAACGCGACAACGGTCGCCCTTCCAGCACAGAGACCCAACTAGAAAAGGGTCAAGAAATAATCGTCCAGGTTACAAAAGAACCTGTTGGCAAAAAAGGTGTTCGTGTCACTTCCGAAGTTTCTCTTGCAGGTCGATTCCTAGTTCTTCTTCCTTTTGACAATAAAATCGGCATCTCAAAGAAGATTACCAACTATAAGGAGAAGCGCCGCCTGCGAAAGATTGTTCAAGGCATTCTCCCGGATGGATTTGGTGTAATTATTCGAACAGTTGCGGTGGGAAAAGATGACGCATCGCTTCGCAATGACGTCGAAGGCTTGATCAAAACATGGCGTGAGATAGAGAAAACAGTTAAATCTGAAGAACCTCCTTGTCTGTTGTACAAAGATATGGCCACCACCTCCAGTGTTATTCGCGACCTGTTTTCAAATGATGTCTCTAACGTGGTGATAGATTCTAAGAAGCTTCACAAGGAAATCAGTGCATACGTTCGATTTACATCTCCACAACTACTTCAGAAGATCGAACTTCATAAAGGAAAGCAACCCATCTTCGATAAATATGGAGTTGAAAAAGAAATCGAGTCGACGCTGAGCCGTAAGGTGTGGTTGAAGAGTGGAGGCTATATTATCATTGAGCCAACAGAGGCAATGGTTGTGATTGATGTGAACAGCGGCAGGTATGCTGCGAAAAGGGATCAGGAGCAGAATTCACTCAGAACCGATCTGGAGGCATCAAGAGAGATTTGTCGACAATTACGACTGAGAGATATTGGGGGAATCATTGTTAGTGATTTCATTGATCTCGAAGATGAGCGAAACAAGAAAAAGGTATATGAAGAACTCAAGAAGGAATTCCGCAAGGATCGGGCGAAGGTTACGGTGTTGCCGATGACAGAGTTCGGTATCGTACAGATCACGCGACAACGGATTCGTCAAAACATCCTACATAGTTTCACCGAACCGTGTCCTACGTGTAGAGGGACTGGACTCGTGCAATCGAAGACAACCACACTCAACCATCTTGAACGGTGGATGCGTCGCTTCAAGTCCGAGACGAAAGAGTTCAAGGTTACACTTCGTGTCAACCCTGAACTTGAAGAGACATTGACGAACGGGGCTCTCAGTCGCTTGAGGAGAATCATGATGAAGTACTTTGTACTGATCACGCTTGAGTCCGATCCGGCGATTCCAATTGGGGAATTCAAGGTCATATCTAGGAAACAGGGGAAAGACATAACCGATCAATTCAGATAGTTGAGCTGCGAAACGAAGGGAAGGTTCGCGTGAGCCTCAAACGGACCGCATTTTTTGACATACACAAAAAGCTGGGCGCGAAGATCGTCGAGTTTGCCGGTTATGAGATGCCTGTTCAGTATAGGTCCATTATTGAAGAGCACAAGTGTGTGCGCAAGGGCGTGGGCATCTTTGATGTATCACACATGGGTGAGGTTGAAATATGGGGGAAAGATGCTCTCGCGCTTCTGCAATTGATAACGGTAAATGATGTCTCACGGCTGAGCGAGGGCCGCGTCCAGTACTCGGCTATGTGTTATGAGGATGGTGGCATCGTTGATGACCTGCTCATATACAATATGGGGGATCATTACATGCTGGTTATCAACGCCATCAATATCGCGAAAGACGTCGAATGGATACAGCGGCACATAACTGGTGATGTGGACCTCAAGAATAAGAGTGATGATATTTCCTTGCTTGCCATCCAGGGTGCAAAGTCACTTGCAACACTTCAAAAACTCACACAAGCAGATCTCTCATCGATAGGGTACTACCACTATATTGTTGGTACGCTGGCTGGAGTCGACATGGTAATCTCGCGGACAGGCTATACCGGCGAGCTGGGATTTGAGATTTATTTCCCTTCTGACAGTAGCACCGGTGAAAGAGTCTGGAGCGCTATTATGGACGCCGGTATGGAGTTTGGGATTGGACCCTGTGGACTTGGTGCGCGTGATACTCTGCGACTGGAGATGGGATTTCGTCTTTATGGGCATGACATTGATCAGACAACAAATCCCTTGGAGGGTGGGCTTGGGTGGATTACCAAGTTCGATAAAGGTGAGTTCATAGGTCGTAGTGCAATTCTCAAAGCGAAGCAAGACGGGGTAAAAAGGAAGCTCGTTGGGTTTTCTCTCAATGGAAAAGCCTTTCCGCGGTCTGGATATGCAATCCACTCGAACGGCTCACAAATCGGCGTAGTGACATCAGGAACCTTTTCACCTACGCTCGACAAAGGCATAGGTATGGGCTATGTGACGATCGAACACGCAAAGGTTGGCAATTCGATTAACGTACACATTCGGGATCGGGAGTTGTCGGCCACGGTTGTGCCATTACCATTCATCAAGAAATAGTCGCGGCAGAACAAGCCATGCACGCTGAGCTCTATTTTACGCCATACCAGACAGATGAGTTCTCACTTCGAGGGAAGACGGTGGTCGTGGTAGATGTGCTGCGCGCGAGCACATCGATTGCTCACGCATTGCAAAATGGAGCCAAGGAGGTCATCCCAGTGACCACAGTGGAACGTGCGGTTAAAATCTCAGGTAATTTGTTTGGTGAT
>JAPUKJ010000233.1 GCA_027295705.1 Ignavibacteria bacterium
TCGCTGATCCTCCATTGACGGTCATGGATATGAATTTTCCATCTCTCGACCAACCCTCAGGGATTTTGTCTTTGTCGGACTCGTAGAGGAGTTCCTCATTACTGGCTCCGCTCGATGATTTTCGATAAACATCATTCTGACCTTTGCGGTTGGAATCAAATACAATCTGATTGCCATCGGGAGACCATACGATGTCAAATTCGACAGCAAGGTCAAACGTGAAGCGAGTCTTGATCCCACGTTCGATGTCATAGATCCAGATATCCTGATTTCGCGACTTTGCATCAAACGTGCCTACAGCAATTTTCTTTCCGTCTGGTGAGACCCGGGGAGTATAGAATTCGGTGATATCGCCAACTATACCGAGTTGCTTTCCCGATCGATCGAAAATTGTGAGGTTGGATCCCGCTTGCGCGCTACCCAGTTGATACACCAGGACACCATTTTGTGAAACGGAGAACACGGCAAGATTGAACCCTGCATCGTTAAGCACGCCCTCGGCGATGGATATAGCTTCTCCTTTCAGTTCAAGATCACCGGTGTCGAACTGGAGTGCCATGAGGGTAGATCCTCTCATAAAGAGGAGATGCCCCGACGCGTACGCGACGTTTGCCGACGATCGCAAGAGGATCTTGTTCACCTCTGAATTGATTGACGATACATAAATGACATCTGCCTCACCTTGAGTTCCCACAACCGCGGTGCGTGCTAGGTACAGAAAGTGTTTCCCATCAGGGAGAAAGTAGGGCCATCGATGCGTTTGCTCTCTGCGCGCAGTATCGAGTTTCGTAATCTCGATTGGTGTTCCACCATTTGCAGAAACGAGGCTCACAGGCGATCCGGCATCCTGTGAGAGGAGGATCTTGCCATCGTGGTTCCAAGCCCCGCCGCGACCGTTACCAGCGTCGCATATTGGTATCGGTGGGCCGCCTGCCGCGTCAACTTTCATCAGCTTACCGCCTGCAAAATACCCAATGAACTGGTTGTCGGGGGACCAGAAAGGATATTTTCCACCCTCCGTTCCTGATAACGATTGGGCAGTCGGTTCGTCAAGTGAACGTACCCAAATAAGCCTTTTCCTATCTGACGACGTTGCCACAAAAGCAATTCGCCTACCGTCGGGTGAAATCACGGCTGGCCCGGCTCCGGCTCCGTAGAAATGGAAGTTCGAGCCTTCCGGAGGTAGGATAGATGCATGAATGGATTGCGCTTCTGGCGCAGATTGCAAGTAGAGGATGCCGATTACTACAATTCCAACGAAGAAGAGAACAGAAATTAACCATGGAAGATAGTTTGGCCTTGATTGTTCAACAGCTTCTGGTCTCTCTGAGGCTCTTAGTTGCTCCGACGAATAGGCACCTGGGGTTGTACGTATCGGATGTGCCTTCGTCACCCGGCTTACACGCTGCCTGCTCGATTCTCGCTTGAACCTCTTCAGGTCTTTGGAGACTTCCTTTGCGGATTGGCACCGCTCGTCCGGCTCTTTTGCGAGGCAGTCAAGAACGATCGCATCCAGTGATGGATCAATTTCCGGCTTAACAGAAGACATTGGTACGGCATCGACATTGACAATCTCATACGATAGGGCAGTCTCATGCACACCCTTGAACGGAGGCTGTCCCGTCATGAGTTCGTACAGCACTACTCCGAGAGAGAAAATGTCAGACCGATGGTCTGCATCCAATCCCTGTACCTGCTCGGGTGACATATACCCCGCTGTTCCAAGTGTACTGCCTTCCTTCGTCAACCTCGACACTCCACGCAGCTTAGCTAGACCAAAATCCATGATCTGGACAATCCCGTCTTTCCGGATCATAATATTCTCGGGCTTAATGTCCCGATGCACAATTCCTTTCTCATGCGCAGCTGCAAGTCCGTCTGCTATCTGTACGCCGATGTCAATCGCCTGTTTCAACGACACACTCTGCTTTCTCTCGCGCAGTGTCTGGCCCTCTACGTACTCCATCACAATGAACATCTGCCTGCCCGCCGAGGTAGGGCCATCGTGTTCCTGAATGTCATGGATGGTGCAAACATTTGGATGGTTGAGCGCGGAAGCAGCCTGGGCTTCCTGGATGAAGCGTGTCTTGTCCTGGTCTGATGCAGCGAGGTGGGAGGGGAGGAACTTCAAGGCAACGGTGCGCTTGAGTTTCGTATCCTCGGCTTTATACACTACACCCATTCCGCCTTCGCCTAATTTCTCGAGAATCCTGTAATGTAAAATCACTGTTCCAATCATAGCTGCCCTCTTGATGCAAAAAACGAGCTTCGGCGGACAAGCCCACCCTCACCTAACTTTTCGAGAATTTTATAGTGAGATATTGTCTGACCGATCATGATGTTTTTCTCATTTGTTCATTATGTCGTTCCTCAATGATTCAATCTCCCGATCTTTAATTACTCTCCGAAGGTTCGTAGGACTCCTTCGGAGAGTCCTTCGGACAATGGACTCACTTTCCCTTCATCAACTCAATGTATTCCGGCTCCTCGCGGATGCTTTCGAGATCTGGATCACGTTTGATCCATTCGTAGAATCCATAGCCGAGACTTAGTGCATTTTTGAGGCTCGCCAGCGCAAGACCCTTTTCCCCCAGTCGAGAGTAGAAACAGGCAGCGTTATACATCATTAGCGAGTCGCCGGGGCTTAACTCAATTGCTTTCGCTCCCTCAACCTTTGCTTCTTCAATTCTTCCAACCTGTGTTAAGGCGATCGCGAAAAACATATGTCCACGTGCATCGTCTGGATGGCGTGATAAATATCTCGGGTGGGCCAGAAGCGCTGCTTGAAGTGTTTGTTCATGTTTTTCCTTTTCGCCCAATCTTTCATAAACAGCTTCCAGATCACCATAAGCTGCATAAAAATCAGGATTCAAGGCTATGACTTTTGTTAGCAGATCGACGGCCTCTTTATCCCTGTCCGTGATATGATAGATTCTCCCCAGTATCCAATAGCCGATAAAGCTGTTAGGATCAAGCTCAATTGCTTTCTGACCAGCGGTCAAAGCGTCATCCAGAGACTTCTTGTAGAGGTAGGCGAGAGCAAGAGCTGCATAAGCTTCGGAGAGAGTAGAATCATACATCTGCGCTTTCAGGCTTGAGTCGATTGCTTTTTCAAGCCAAACCTCTTTTCTGTCAAACTGTTGATACATAGTAGCGTATGCCTCTCCTAGGCCGGCGTAGGCGGCTGCATAGCGCGCATCAAGCTCGATCGCTTTCTGAAAAAGCTGGATGGCAAAGTGGACGCTGTTCTTCGTGAAACGATACAGGAAATCTCTTGCCCGGAGATAACAGTCAAACGCTTCAGCATTAAGC
>JAPUKJ010000234.1 GCA_027295705.1 Ignavibacteria bacterium
GACGGCCTTGCTGACGTACGTGAAGTGTTTTTCCGAAGCCTGGATTCAAAGACTCCTGACTTTAAGTTCTTCTTGAAAGACGACGGGGGGACTGAACCTCCAAGTTCTCCGCTGTTTCAGCCCAGTGGTGATTCGGTTGCAGGCGATGGAGTATTCTCAATTCTCATTCCGCTAGTCGATAGTCCAGTCGTCCGCCGCACCAATCGTTTTGCCTTCCAGGCTTTTGACACATTTGGTGATTCTAGCGGCATACCCCTCATTCACTTCCTCGTAGTCAGATAATTCATGAACTGGATGGGCCGCCTGTCTGGTCTTCTGTGTATCCTAACTGCAATCAACGCACGGATTGCCTACGCACAATCAATCTACCTTAGGACTCCAAAATTGGGTGAGACACAAGGTGTCCTTTCCTCCCTTCCACCGAGCAACTCCATTTCGCACATTTCCATCCGCAATGCTATCGTGTGGACTGGCACAAGCAAGGGATTAGCCCGTACCTCGAACGGCGGCAGAACATGGGAATCCTTCCGGTTTGTCCCACAATTCGCTCGACCAGGGATCTTCGCCGTTGCAGTACGAGGTGACACAGTCTGGGCATCTACCGGTTACACTCAAGACGTTGACGATCAGTCTGTGCAAACGGGAACGGGATATACCTACTCACTTGACAACGGGGCTTCATGGATCTCTGTACCACAGACTTTGGATCTTCCGAATGATAGTCTGCTCAACTATGGCTCAAACGTTGTCAAATTCATACCAATCATAGTGGATGAACAAAACGTCACCTTTGATATAGCACTGTCTGATTCCTTTGTTTGGATTGCAAGTTGGTCCAGCGGACTGAGGAGGTCCAGTAATTTCGGGCAGACATGGGAGAGGATTGTTTTGCCATCGCGCGACAGGAACTCAATCTCTCCCGACGATTCACTCGACAACTATTCCATCGATCCTCGTCTAGATAATAATTTTCTTGTGTTTTCTGTTTTTGTTCAGAATGACTCGACAATCTGGACTGGCTCTGCCGGCGGTATTAATAAATCCACAGATGGCGGCGCAAGTTGGGTCAAGTTCACATCACTCAATCAAGTCTCACACATCCTTGGAAATTGGGTGATTGCAATCGAGGGGCAACAACTGGACACCATGTACCGCATTTGGACGACAAATTGGCGCGCGGACCTTGATCCGAATGAACAGTTCGGCGTAAGTTATACGGATGACGGGGGGAGGATTTGGAATAACCTCCTTCATGGAATAAAAGCCTTTGATTTTGCCTTCAAGGATTCAATAACGTATGTAGCAACAGAAGATGGGATGTACCGAACAGCCGATGGAGGACTCTCGTGGATCCGATCTGGAACTATTGTTGATAGAACCAATGGACAGCGAATTACAGAGGATTCCTTTTTCTCGGTTGGAGTGGTTGAGGACACTGTCTTTTGTGGGAGCGGTGATGGACTAGTGAAAACAATTGATAATGACTTGCATCCTTTCGGTCAGACCTGGGAGGTTATCCGTGCCTACCAACCCGTGGGCAGGACTGCATCCACATACGCGTATCCTAATCCATTCTCCCCCGACGATGAAGTCGTGCGTCTGCACTACAGCGTTGGGAGCACACGGGGAACCGTCACGATTGAAATCTTCGATTTCGGCATGGACCGCGTTCGCACCATAGTGAAGGACGCCCCGCGATCAAATTCGTTTGAATACGATGAGATCTGGGATGGTCGAGACGATGAGAATACACAAGTCGCCAACGGCGTGTACTTCTACCGCGTTGTCATCAATAGTGGCGATCCGACCTGGGGAAAGATCATGGTTCTTCAATAGCACTCGATTCATGGAGAAGTACTTTGACCCGAAGACTTTCCGGCATTCTCATTCTTAACATCACGATTCTCACTCTTGCGCACGCGCAGATTGGCGGGAAAGCGGGTGCGTATAGTAGACTTGGATTCGGAGCAAGGGGTATAGGAATGGGAAATGCGCTTACGGCTGTAACAACAGGGGATGTTGTTGGATACTATAATCCCGCGATACTCCCTTCCGCGGAATACCGAAACATTACGGCATCATTTGGCATACTCACTCTGGATAGAACCCTAAATTTTCTCAGCTTCAGCCAGCCCCTCGAACCCACCGCGGGGATTTCCGCCGGTATTATTAATTCCGGTGTGAGTGATATAGACGGGAGAGACTCCGATGGTGAACCAACAGGACCTTTGCGTACGTCTGAGAACCAGATCTTTCTGAGTTTTGCAAATCACTTCAATGCGGGTTTTAGTGTGGGAATCACTCTGAAACTGCTCCACTATCACCTCTTCACGGATGTGAACTCGCTGACAGTTGGCATTGATCTAGGTGCGCTAGTCCCAATCGGCAATTCAGTTACGCTTGGCGCCGCCGTGCGGGACATCAATTCGGACTATAAATGGGACACCTCAAATTTGTTTGGCGAGAGTGGTAATGCTACCATTGATGAATTCCCCCGTCTCTACACGTTTGGCGTAGCGTACAAACTCCCTAATGGTCTCGGTTTGGTAGCAATGGATGTTGAGGCAAGCAATCAGAAAACGTTGAATATCCGAATTGGTGTCGAGATTCCGCTCATCCCTGAAATTACCGTGCGTGGTGGTACAGACAGGATTGACCTAAAAGAAAAGGGGAACGGTGTGAAGCCTACCTTCGGTTTTACGGCAAGGAAGAATCTTGATAATTGGACACCGGCAGTGAACTATGCCTATGTAGTTGAGCCGTTTTCATCTTCCGGTATGCATATCATATCTTTATCAGTGATATTTTGAGCAAACGAATGCTGCTTCACAAATATTTGAAAATCATGATTCTCGGGTGGGCTATCTGTTCGGGTGCCATTCACTCTACTGCACTTGCGCAACCAGGGAAATCAGGGCTTTCTTTCCTGAAGCTTGGAGTTTCAGCTCGAGGGCTTTCCATGGCGGACGCAATGAGTGCGCACGTGACAGGATCTTCGGCGACATTCTACAATCCCGCCGGCCTACCTGTAGCACAGCTGGCCAACAGCACTTCACAGCTCACCGTGATGCATAAGGAGTGGATTCAGGACACGAGAACAGAATTTCTTGGGGCAAGTGCTTTGCTCGACGAGGAGAATGCCATTGGATTCTCCATTAACTCAACCACAATTTCCGATATTGAAATACGCACACGGCCGGGTCCGTCTGAAGGAACATTCACCGCACGAAACTTCTCGTTCGGCGCCTCGTATGGTCGCATTCTCTCAGAACAAATTCGAGTCGGCATTACTGCAAAGTTTCTTTACGAAAAGATTCTTATCGACGAAGCCTCGGGCTTTGCTGTCGATATTGGAACGCAGTACCAGACACCAATTGAGAATCTTTCCGTGGGCGCCGTTCTTGCCAACCTTGGCGGAATGAGTACCCTAAGGAACGAAAAATCATCCCTCCCAACCCTACTCAGGATAGGTCCTGGATATTCAACAGAACTTGTTAACATTTCCTCGGATCTTACACTTGCATCGGATCTTGTATATGTATTTCCTGAGAACCGATCATACGTGTCCTTGGGAGGCGAGCTGCTCTTCAGCCAAACAATAGCAGCAAGAGCAGGATATCGATTTGGGTCAGACGGACGGGGATTCACAACGGGGATTGGAGTTCAATATAGTATTATTTTCGTAGACTACGCCTTTGCACCCTTATCAGCTGATCTTGGTAACACGCACACCATCTCCCTTTCTTTGAACCTATAGTGGAACTCCGGTTTGATTCCTCGCGTTTAACAGAATACGAGAAACAATCCCTGGAGATAAATTGAAACGATCAATACTTTTGACAGCACTTGCACTGGCAGGTATAGTCTTCTGGAACCATCTATCGGCCAGTGACAAGGAAAACCTTGAATGGGTGTCTTTTGACGAAGGGATCGTCGAAGCTCGAAACAACAATAAGAAGTTGCTGGTTGATGTGTACACCAACTGGTGCGGGTGGTGCAAAAAGATGGATGAGAACACATACAGCGACCCCGCCGTTGGTGCTTACCTGAGAAAACACTATGTAGTTGTGAAACTGAACGCTGAGTCTGAGAAGAGTCTCCGCTATAACGATGTTCGTTACACCGAGCGTGAATTTGCAGGAGCGTTCGGTATCAGCGGTTTTCCCAGCACAATCTTCCTTGAATCCAACGGTGAGCCGATCACAATCTTTCCGGGCTATGCCGACGCGACGATGTTCCAAAATGTAATATCTTTCATAGCCGAGGACCATTACCTGAGGATGGAGTTTGACGAGTATCTATCGGCGAAGAAGTAGTCTCAAGCAATGTCGATTCGGCAATCAATTGGTTTGAAACAGGAACCATCGAGGTTTTTTTGACTCTTTAAACTTAACAGCAGGGGCAGGAATGTGGAACATATTTAGTGTCCTCTGCGCTAGTTAGAGGTTTTCATCAGAGGCAGGGAATACTTCAAGATTGATATCAAAACCTACCACATCCTCCCGTTTCTCAACATTGTCGTCTACCCCATAACCCAACCGCCAGCTGCAGAAAGTCAGGCCAGTACGGTCCCACGGACGACGGCAGCAATTCATTGATGTTGAAGGCAACCCAGTATGTGTGTGCATCATAATGGCGGATAAACCGCGGCGGAAATCTATAGCCGTCCTTTGGTACGTAGCTCCATTTGAAATTGAAATTCCGTCGAACACAAGCAAGACGGGAAAGATCCTCACCATAATCCGGACGTTTAGAGATCTATGAAAATAGAAACCAGGTTCACGGTTGCACGCCTGTCGAAGAACTGTCCTCGCTCTTCGAATCCCCGGCGGAACGTATACGCTACGCGCAAACCATGGTTGTTTCGCTCAAAGAGCTTGACGCCAATCTGATAACTTTG